>DATHHZ010000373.1:0-5011 GCA_035316965.1 Burkholderiales bacterium
CCGCAGGTTTCTTCGGGCGATACCTCAGTCGATCCGGACGCGCCAGTCGCCAAGGCGGCGGATGTCGCGCCCGTAATCGATGCCGAGGAGCTGTTGCGACGCGCGGAGTTGAAGGCCCAGGAACACCACGACGCCTGGCTCCGAGCCAAGGCGGAGGCGGAAAATATCCGCAAGCGGACGGCGATCGAGCTTGCAAACGCCTACAAGTACGCGATCGAGGCCGTCGCCGTGGAGCTGCTTCCTGTCAAGGACAGCCTGGAAGCGACGCTCGCGGCCGACTCCGCTGAGCTTGAAACGCTGAGGAGCGGAGTCGATCTGACGTTGAAGCAGCTGAATGCCGTGTTCGCGAAAGCCAACCTCAGGGAGATCAATCCCATCGGGGAGAAGTTCGATCCCCACCAGCACCAGGCGATCAGCATGCTCCCCTCTGAAAAGGAACCGAACACGGTAATCAACGTGCTGCAAAAGGGCTACAGCCTGCACGGCAGGGTGATCCGGCCGGCGCTGGTCACCGTGTCTAAACCCAAAGACGATCAAGCTTGAAGTTGGGGGATTGATCCCCATATCGGCTTCAAGGTTATTTGCTAGAAAATTCAAAAGGAAAGATCCATGGGAAAGATCATCGGAATCGACCTCGGGACGACCAACTCCTGCGTCGCGATCATGGAGGGCGGCAAGCCCAAGGTGATCGAGAACTCGGAAGGCGCCCGTACCACGCCCTCCATCGTCGCCTACATGGAGGACGGGGAAATCCTCGTCGGCGCACCGGCCAAGCGGCAGGCGGTGACCAATCCCAAGAACACTCTCTATGCGATCAAGCGCCTCATCGGCCGCAAGTTCGACGAGAAGGAGGTGCAGAAGGATATCGCCCTGATGCCCTACAGGATCGTCAAGGCCGACAACGGCGACGCCTGGGTCGAGGTCCGCGGCAAGAAGATCGCTCCCCAGGAAGTCTCTGCCCAGATCCTGCGCAAAATGAAAAAGACCGCCGAGGACTACCTCGGCGAGGAAGTCACCGAAGCGGTCATCACGGTCCCGGCGTACTTCAACGATTCCCAGCGCCAGGCGACCAAGGACGCCGGCCGCATCGCGGGACTGGAAGTCAAACGCATCATCAACGAACCCACGGCTGCCGCACTCGCGTTCGGACTGGACAAGAAGGAAGGCGATCGCAAGATCGCGGTCTATGACCTCGGTGGCGGGACGTTCGACATCTCGATCATCGAAATCGCGGAAATCGAAGGCGAGCACCAGTTCGAGGTGCTCTCCACCAACGGCGACACGTTCCTCGGCGGGGAGGACTTCGACCAACGCCTCATCGACTACCTCTGCGACGAATTCAAGAAGGACCAGGGTATCGACCTGCGAAATGACGTGCTCGCGCTGCAGCGGCTGAAGGAAGCTGCGGAAAAGGCGAAGATCGAGCTGTCGTCCAGCGCGCAGACCGAGATCAACCTGCCCTACATCACCGCCGACAGGAGCGGGCCCAAGCACCTCGCCATCAAGGTCACGCGCGCCAAATTCGAGAGCCTGGTCGAGGACCTGATCGAAAAGACGGTCGAGCCCTGCCGCATCGCGTTGAAAGACGCGGGGCTCAAAGTCTCCGACATCGAGGACGTGATCCTGGTCGGCGGAATGACGCGCATGCCCAAGGTCCAGGAGACGGTGAAGGACTTCTTCGGCAAGGAACCGCGCAAGGACGTCAATCCGGACGAGGCCGTCGCGGTCGGTGCCGGGATCCAGGGCGGCGTGTTGAAGGGCGACGTCAAGGATGTCCTGCTTCTGGATGTCACGCCCTTGTCGCTCGGAATCGAGACGCTGGGGGGCGTCTTCACCAAGCTCATTCAGAAAAACACCACCATCCCGACCAAGGCGCAGCAGGTCTTCTCCACTGCCGACGACAATCAGTCGGCTGTGACGATCCATGTGCTGCAGGGCGAGCGCGACGTGGCCTCGGGCAACAAGAGCCTCGGCCAGTTCAATCTGGAGGGCATTCCACCCTCGCCGCGCGGGATGCCGCAGATCGAGGTCACCTTCGACATCGACGCCAACGGCATCTTGCACGTGTCGGCGAAGGACAAGGCGACGGGCAAGGAAAACAAGATCACCATCAAGGCAAACTCGGGGCTCAATGAATCCGAGATCCAGCGCATGGTAAAGGACGCGGAAGCGCACGAGGCCGAAGACAAGAAGCAGCTCGCGGTCGTGACGTCGCGCAACCAGTTGGATTCGCTGGTGCACTCGGTTCAGAAGTCGTTGAAGGAATATGGCGACAAGGTCTCTGCGGATGAAAAAGCGAAGATCGAGGCCGCGCTCAAGGATGCCGAAGAGGCGATGAAGTCCGACGACAAGGAGCAAATCGACGCCAAGGCACAGGCGCTTTCGCAGGTGGCCCAGAAACTCGGCGAAAAGATGTACGCCGAAGCGCAGCAGGCGCAAGGCGCACAGGGCGGCGGCGACGCAAAAGCATCGAAGCCGGCAGATGAGGCTAACGTCGTCGACGCCGAGTTTACCGAGGTGAAGGACAAGAAAGGTTAAGCGCCGCGCGTAAATCGCGCGGCCTTAACTGGCCGAGTTCGAGCTGACGCGCAAGCGCGCAGCTCAACTCGGCCTTTGCGTATCTAGCAAGGGAAGAGCCGAGCAATGGCGAAGCGGGATTACTACGAAGTGCTGGGCGTCAACCGCGACGCCGACGAGGAGGCCATCAAAAAAGCGTATCGGCGCCTCGCCATGAAGCATCATCCGGATCGCAATCCGGATAACCCCAAGGCCGAAGAGCTGTTCAAGGAGGCAAAAGAGGCGTACGAGATCCTGACCGACGCCAACAAGCGTGCCGCCTATGACCGCTACGGCCACGCGGGAGTCGACCCGCGCGCGGGCATGGCCGGCAGCGGGGCTGCCGGCTTCTCGGGATTCGCCGACGCGTTCGGCGATATCTTCGGCGATATCTTCAACCAGGCGCGCGGCGGCCGCTCGTCGGTGTACCGCGGAGCCGACCTGCGCTACAACCTCGAGGTAGCGCTGGAGCAGGCAGCGCGCGGCACCGAAACCCGAATACGCATTCCGACCTACGAGGATTGCGAGACCTGCAAGGGTTCGGGGGCGAAACCCGGGACCAAGCCACGAATCTGCCCGACCTGTGAAGGGAACGGTCAGGTGCGCATGCAGCAGGGGTTTTTTTCCATCCAGCAGGCGTGCCCGAAATGCCACGGAACCGGAAAGATCATCACCGAGCCCTGCCCGAGCTGCCACGGTGCCGCGCGAGTGAAAAAACAAAAAACGCTCTCAGTCAAGATCCCCGCCGGCGTAGACGATGGCGATCGCATCCGTCTTTCCGGCGAAGGCGAGCCCGGGGTGAATGGCGGGCCGGCAGGCGATCTTTACGTGCAGATCCAGGTCAAGTCCCATCCGGTCTTTCAGCGCGACCACGACGACCTGCACTGCGAGATGCCGGTCAGTTTCGCGACGGCGGCGCTCGGCGGAGAGATCGAAATTCCCACGTTGGACGGGTCGGCGAAGATCGGAATTCCCTCCGAGACTCAATCGGGGAAGGTATTCCGGTTGCGTGGCAAGGGCATTCGCGGCGTGCGCAGTCGGGAACACGGCGATCTGCTCTGCCACGTCGTCGTCGAAACGCCGGTAAACCTGACCGACCGACAAAGGGAGTTGCTGCGCGAGTTCGAGGCGATCAGCCAGACGGACAGCGACAGGCACAACCCCCGTGCCAAGTCTTGGATGGAGAAAGTCAAAGAATTCTTCGCTCAATAGCGAGACCAAGGGCCTCGGTTCCCTTTTTGCGGTGTAGAATCAGCGGTAACGCGGGCATCCTTATAAGGAGGCCACATGATTCGAGTGACATTCGTCACGTTTTTGGTTGCGCTTTCCGCACCTGTGTTCGCTCAGGTGCCAGGCGTAACTTCCAAGACCATCCTGCTCGGCCAGTCAGCCGCCTTCTCGGGCCCGGCCGCCCAGTTGGGTATTCAGATGAACATCGGAACCAAGACGTATCTCGATTACGTGAATGCGCGGGGCGGGGTTTACGGCAGAAAGCTCCAGCTCAAGACCCGGGACGACCGGTACGAGGCGGCCCTGGCCGTCGAAACCACCAAGAAGCTGATCGAGGAAGACAAGGTCTTCGCCCTGATTTCCTACGTGGGCACCCCGACGACCGGCGCGGCGATGCCCATCCTCACCGAGGCCAAGGTTCCGCTAGTCGGGCCGTTCACGGGCGCTGAACTGCTGCGCACTCCGGTCAACCGTTACGTGTTCAACGTGCGCGCGAGCTATTACGACGAAACCGAAAAGATCGTCGAGCAACTCGTCTCGACGGGCAACAAGAAAATTGCCGTGTTCTTCCAGGACGACAGCTACGGCCAGGCAGGTCTGAAAGGCGTCGAGATCGCGATGGGAAAGCGCAATCTGAAGATCGCCGCCCTCGGCAAGGTCGAACGCAACACGGTCAAGGTGGAAGATGCGGTCAAATCCATCAACACCGCTCAACCCGACGGCGTCGTGATGATTTCGGCTTACACCTCGATCGCCGAGTTCGTCCGGCAGATGAAGCGTGCCGGGAGCACGACCCAGTTCCACAACGTTTCGTTCGTGGGCAGCAAGGCGCTCGCCGACTCGCTCAAGGACGAGGGCTATGGAGTCGCAATCTCGCAGGTCGTTCCGTTCCCTTGGAGCCCGAGCGTACCGATCGTGAAGGAATACCAGGAAATAATGGCCAAGTCGGGCAACACGGACTTCAATTTCTCGAGCCTGGAAGGATTCATCGTCGCCAAGGTGATGGTCGAAGGTCTCAAGCGCGCCGGCAAGGACCTGACGCGCGAAAAGCTCGTCACGGCGCTCGAAGGAATGAACAACGTGGATCTGGGCGAATTTGTAGTCAATTTCTCGCCGACCAGCCACAGCGGTTCGAAATTCGTCGATCTGACGATGATCGGCCGCGGCGGCAAATTTCTCAGATAGATAGAATCGCCGATATTTAGCGGGCGGTTTTCCGTGAACG
>DATHHZ010000374.1:0-8513 GCA_035316965.1 Burkholderiales bacterium
TGGCGCTGATCGAGTGGGCCGTCGCGATCAAGCTGTTCGCCTACATGACCATCGGCATCGCGCTCTTCCTCCCCTGGGGCATCGCGAACGCCGGCGACTGGTCGGCGCTGCCGTACGCGTTCGCCGCGCTCGCGGGCAAGCTCGCGCTCGCCGGCGCCGGCCTCGCGCTGATCGAGGCGCTGCTCGCGAAGCTGCGGCTCTTCCTCGCGCCGGAGTTCCTGTCCACCGCGTTCCTGCTCGCCGTGCTCGGCATGCTGACTCATTTCCTGGTGAAAGGCTGAAGTGGGAATCACTATCCTAGCCGAGCTCGTGAACGTGCTCGCCGCGTTCCTCCTGCTGATCGCGTTCGCGATGCTGTCGCAGCGGCGCGTGCTAACGCTCATCAAGCTGCTCGCCTGGCAGGGCGCGGCGCTCGCCGCCTCCACGGCGATCGTCGCCTGGTCGACCGGCCAGACGCACCTCTACTACTCGGCGCTGCTCACCGTGCTGCTCAAGGTGATCCTCATCCCCTGGGTGCTGCACCGGCTGATCGACCGTCTGTTCGTTCGCTGGGACATCGAAACCCTGATCAATATCCCGACGACGATGCTGATCGGGATCGGCCTGGTGATCTTCGCCTTTGCGCTGGCCACGCCGATCTCGCAGATGGCGACCACGCTCACGCGCTCGACTCTGGGCATCGCGCTCGCGAGCGTGCTCCTTTCCTTCCTGATGATGATCGTGCGCCAGAAGGCGGTGCCGCAGGTCATCGGCTTTCTGGCGATGGAAAACGGGCTTTTCTTCGCCGCCACCAGCGCCACTTACGGCATGCCGCTGGTGGTGGAGCTGGGCGTGGCGCTCGACGTGCTGGTCGGCACCTTCATTTTCGGCATCTTCTTCTTCCATATCCGCGAGCGTTTCGACAGCCTCGATATCCGGCATATGGAAAAGCTGAAGGAGGACTAGCTTGGAAATCGCGATCGTCCTCGGCCTCCCGCTTTTCGGCGCGCTGTTGCTCGCCCTCACCGGCCACCGGGGCTGGGCGCCCGAGCTGAACGCGACCATGAGCTTCGCGACCTTCTTCGCCACGACGCTGCTCACGGCCCGGGTCATCGCCGGCGGGCCTATGGTCTGGCTGGGGGAGCGGTTCGTCGTCGATCCGTCCAACGTGCTTGTGGCGGTGCTGGCGGGCCTGCTCAGGGAACAATTCTTCGTCGATCCGTTCAATGTGTTCCTGGTCGCGCTCACCGCCTTCGTCGGATTCACCACGGCGCTGTTCTCGCGGCCCTACATGCGCACCGAGCAGGACCACGGCCGGGTCAACGCGGCACGGCTGCGGCTCTATCACAGCATGTACCAGCTGTTTACCTTCACGATGCTGCTGTGCCTGCTCTCGAACAACGTCGGAGTCCTGTGGGTGGCGATGGAAGGCGCGACGCTCTCGACCGTGCTGCTGGTGAGCCTGTACCGCACGCCGGCGAGCCTCGAGGCGGCGTGGAAGTACTTCATTCTGTGCTCGGTCGGCCTCGCGCAGGCCCTTTTCGGCACGATCCTCCTCTACTTCGCGGCGGAGAAAGTGCTCGGCCCGGGCGGCACTGCGCTCCTGTGGACGCATCTTCACGAGGTGCGCGGCCAGCTCGAGCCCACGGTGCTTTCGCTCGCGTTCGTGTTCCTCCTGGTCGGCTACGGCACCAAGGTGGGCCTCGTGCCGCTGCACAACTGGCTGCCCGACGCGCACGCCGAAGGGCCTACCCCGATCTCGGCGGTGCTCTCGGGGCTGCTCCTGAACGTCGCGCTCTACGCGGTGGTGAGGAGCAAGGTGCTGGTCGACGGTGCGCTTGGACGCAATTTCTCCGGCGGGCTGATGATGGGATTCGGGCTGCTCTCGGTCGTCGTTGCGGCGTTCTTCCTTTCCAGGCAGCGCGACATCAAGCGCATGTTCGCCTATTCATCGGTCGAGCACATGGGCATCATGACCTTCGCCTTCGGCATGGGCGGCGCGGTGGCGGCATTTGCGGGCCTCTTGCACATGACCGTGCACTCGCTCACCAAGAGCGCGATCTTCTTCACCGTCGGCCACGCCTCGCAGGCCGCCGGAACTCAGAACATGGACTCGATCCGCGGACTGATCCAGACGAGCCCGACCATAGGCTGGGGCCTGGTGCTCGGGAGCCTCGCGATTCTCGGCATGCCGCCTTTCGGCGTCTTCACGAGCGAGTTCATGGTGCTGACCACCGCGATGCACGAACACTCCTGGGCGACGCCATTCCTGCTGGTGGCGCTCGGTGTCGCCTTTGCATCCATCTTCGGCAAGGTGCAGCCGATGGTGTTCGGCGAAACCGCGGCGCAGCGGCTGCCGCGCGGGCCCGCGCTCCTGCCCGTGTTCGCGCATCTCGCGATCGTGCTCGCGTTGGGCGTCTACATTCCCCCCTACCTCGTCGGCTGGTATCGCCAGGCGGCGGCGCTGATCGGCTGAATCATGAGCAAAGCATTCAAAGAGCTGGGACTCGACGCTACGCCGCTCGCTGGCGCGATGCCCGCGTTTTGCGCATCGGTTCCAGCCGCCGAGCTGCGCGGCCTTTGCGAGCAGGCGCGGGCGCGCAAGGCGCGGCTGGTCGCGCTGTGGGGCAGCGACGAGACCGAGCGCCGCGCCGGCTACGCGCTGCATCTCGCGCTCGGCTTCCCCTCGGGCGTGCTCTGGGCGAGCGTGCCTCTTTCGCGCGAGGACCCGCACTATCCGGGAATCGCCGACATCTATCCGAGCGCGAACCGCATGCAGCGCGCGACAGCCGATCTGCTCGGCATCCTGCCTTCCGCCGACGCCGACCGGCGCAAATGGTTGCGGCACGGGGCCTGGCCCGAGGGCGCGTTTCCCCTGCGCAAGAGCGTTGAGGCCGCGGCCCGCTTCGCGCAAGGCCCGGACCGCTATCCCTTCGTCCCGGTCGGGGGCGAAGGCGTGCACGAGATCCCGGTCGGTCCGGTCCACGCCGGCACGATCGAGCCGGGGCACTTCCGCTTCTCGATCGTCGGCGAAAAGATCCTTCGGCTGGAGGAGCGGCTCGGCTACACGCACAAAGGCATCGAGAAGCGCTTCGAGCAGATGACGCTCGAAGAGGGCGCGAAGCTCGCGGGCCGAGTCTCCGGCGACTCCACGGTCGCCTGCGCTTGGGCGTACGCAATGGCAGTCGAAGGCGCCACCGGGACCGAGCCGCCGCCCCGGGCGCTTGCGCTGCGCGGCATCCTGCTCGAGCTCGAGCGTATTGCCAATCACCTCGGCGACCTGGGCTATCTCGGCAACGACGTCGCGCTTTCGTTCGGCTTTTGCCAGTTCTGGCGGCTGAAGGAAGACCTGCTGCGGACCCACGCGCAACTCTTCGGCCACCGCTACCTGATGGACGCGATCGTACCGGGCGGTGTCGCGAAGGATCTGCCGCGCGTCGCGGGCGAATCCCTGACCGCGCACCTCGAGAGAATCGAGCGCGAGGTCGCGACCTTGAAATCGATCTACGACGAGCACGCAGGCGCGCAGGACCGCTTCATCATGACCGGACAGGTGACGCCCGCGCTCGCCGAGCGCATGGGCCTCACCGGGCTTGCCGGCCGAGCGAGCGGCATCGCGCGCGATCTGCGCGTCGACTACGCAATCCCGCCCTATCAGCAGCTCGATCCGCGCGCGGCTTCGCACACCCGCGGCGACGTGGCGGCGCGCGTCGCGGTGCGCTTCGATGAGGTCTTCGAATCGATGCGCCTCGTGCAGGCGCTCGTGCAGCAGCTGCCTCCCGGGGACATCCGCGCGCCGGTCGCGGCGGCCGCTGCGGGGGCGCGCGGCCTGGGCTGGATCGAAGGCTGGCGCGGAGAGGTGCTGATCGCGCTGGAGACCGCCGCGGCGAACCGCATCCACCGCCTGCATCCGCACGATCCCTCCTGGCAGAACTGGCCGCTCCTCGAGCACGCGGTGCACGGCAACATCGTTCCGGACTTCCCGCTCATCAACAAGTCGTTCAACCTGAGTTACAGCGGCGTGGATTTGTGAAATGTATCAACTGCTGAAACAAATCGCGAAGACGGGCATCGTCAGCGAGCCCGCTCCGCTTCCGGACGCCGCGCTGCGTCAGCTCGAGCAGCGGCTCGGGCAGGTGATCCTCAAGCACTTCGGCCGCGCGCTCGCGATCCGTCACGTGGACGCGGGCTCGTGCAACGGCTGCGAGCTCGAGATCCACGCGATGAACAGCCCCTATTACAATCTCGAGGGTCTCGGCATCAAGTTCGTCGCGAGCCCGCGGCACGCGGACATGCTCCTGGTGACGGGCCCGGTCTCGCGCAACATGGAGACCGCGCTCAAGCGCACCTGGGAGGCCACTCCCGACCCTAAGCTGGTGGTCGCGATCGGCGACTGCGGCTGCACGGGCGGAATCTTCGGTGAGAGCTACGCGAGCTGCGGCCGCGTCTCGAACGTGATCCCGGTGGATGTCGCCGTTCCCGGCTGCCCGCCGACCCCGGTCGCGATCCTGCAGGGGATTCTCACCGCGATAACACCGGGCCGCTGAAGCGATGGAACTCTCTCTCGCGTTCATCGGCTGGTTCTTCACGCTCACTTCGGCCGGCGCGATTGTGTTGGGCTCCGCGCTGATCGTGATGCTCGCAACTGCGGGAGATCTCCAGCGGCGCTACCTGAGCTACAGCATCTGGAACGATCTGGTGCTCGCGGCGATCTGGGTGCTGGGGCTCGCAGGAGGGATCGGCGTGATCCGCCTGCAACCGTGGGGAAGATATCTGCTGGAGCTCTTTTGCTGGGCGCTGATCGTGCTGCTGCTGCTCTCCACGGCTTCCCGACTTTACGCCCTCACGCAGCCCGACCCGCCGCAGCCGCCGGTCAATTGGCTGGGGGCGATCGGCGGCATCACGCTGATCCTGATCCCGGTCATCGCGATCTGCGCCGCGACCATCGTGACCCTGCGCAGCCCCGAGGCGATGAAAGCGTTCTCCTGAGCGGCTCAAGGCTTCAGGTAAGCGTACCCTTCCTTTTGCTGCAGATGCGTGATCTGCACCACGCCCGAGGGCACGAACTCGACGCCGAGGATGAACTGGTCCTTCTTCAGCTTGCGGTTGCGCAGCGTGATCTCGCACACCTGGAACTTCACGCCCTTCCCCATCAGGTCCTGCACGCGCGCGTCGAAAGGCCCGAGGCGGTCCTTGGCGCCTTCCATCAGGAAATCGACGCCGTCGGCGTGGGTCACTGCGATGAGCCTCGCCCTGGGATCGACTTCGAGATGATTGTTGATGTTGCGCAGGCCCTTGGTCGCCTGCTCCAGGCCGCCGTCGAAATGGTAAACGACCTTCTCCTGCGCCCAGGCGGCGGACGCCGCAATGGACAGCGCGAGGATGGCGAACAGTTTCGCTGCGAATCTCACGGCATGCTCCTTTGACAATCGTCGACGCCGCTCACTTTACGCGAACCCGCCGGGATTAGAAAATCAGCGGATGCCGAAACACCTGGTGATCTCCGGACGCGTCCAGGGCGTGGGATTCCGCTACTCGATGAGCGAGGAGGCCGAGCGGCTCGGCGTCACCGGCTGGGTGAGGAACCGCCGCGACGGGACGGTCGAGGCGGTGGTGGACGGCGCGACGGACGCAGTCGATGCAATCCTCGCCTGGGCGCGCCGCGGGCCGCGCGGTGCGAACGTGACCGAAGTCGAGGTATCTGAAATTCCCGGAAGCTTCGAGCGCTTTGAGCTGCGGCCGACCGAATAGGAGCGGGCCGCCGGTCTTCACCTGCCCGGTCGTTCGCACGCCGTGAGGTCTCGCTGGCAGCCTTCCTGGCAGGCCTGAGCGGCGGGGGCTTCGGTCGTGGTGCGCCGGCACTTCTGCATGCAGGCGGTGAAGGCGCCCTTGCAGCTGGGCGCCGCGTCCTCGCCCGAGACCGCCTTATAGGCGTAATAGCCCGCCGCGACGGCGAGCGCGAGAACGACGAGCATGCCGAACGAGCTCAGGCCGCGCTGCGAACGTTTCATCACACCGCCTTGCGCCGCTGCCCGATCTCCCCGTCGCGAAGGCCGTCGAGGATCGCGAGCGCGCGCTCAATGGAGAATTCGCGCGTTTCGCGATGAAAGGCCTTCGCGTTGTCCGGCATCATGTAGCCGTGCAGCACGCCGGGAAATACGTGTAGTTCCAGGTTCTTCATGCGCGCGGCCGCGCCGCGATAGGCAGCTAGCACTTCGGCAGGCGCCTGGTGGTCCTCGTCGCCCCAGATGATGCAGACGGTCCGCGCTAGGCCCTCGAGCTCCCCGATGTAATCGAGCATCTGCGAGCCGTGGCAGGAGATGCCCGCGTCGTAGCCCAGGCGCTTCGGCCCGAGGATCGCGTAGGGCCCGCCGTAGCACAGGCCCATTACCGCGGCGCGACCGTTCCACAGCGGCTCCTCGCGAAGCCCGGCGAGCGCATCGGCGAGATCGGCCTCGCCTGCCCTGATTTTTGCGAGGCGCGGCTGCGAGCGCTGCTTCGTACGATCGTCGTCGCGCGCGAGCGGCCCCGGGATCGAGCGCCAGAACAGATCGGGCGCCGCCGCGAGAAAGCCCTGCGAGGCGAACTCGTCGGCGATCGCGCGGACGTCCGCGTTTACGCCGTGCACGGCGGAAGCGATCACGATCGCCGGAACCTTTGCGCCGGCGCGGGGCGTGACCAGATAGCAATCGAACTCGCCCCCCTCGCTCGAACGAACCCTGACGTTCTTGCCCTGCATGTTTGCCTCTCTCCTCCGTGCTGGTTGACCGCTTACCGTAACTCAGCGCGACCGGGCTTGTCCAATGACGCAGCGCCGCAACCCGAATGCTCCCGTCATGATTGCTCTATAGCAGCGAACTGACTACCATCCCACACTTCGTAAGAGTGGCGCGCATAAAAGGAGGAGTTGATTTCATGGGCACCAAATACAAAACTCTGATCATGGGCGCCTCGTACGGTTCGCTTCTCGGGACCAAGCTCGCGCTTGCGGGACACGCAGTGCATCTGATCTGCCTGCCCGCCGAAGCCGACCTGATCAACAAGGAAGGCGCGATCGTGCGCATGCCGGTCAAGGGCCGCGATGGGCTCGTCGAGATCAACTCGAAGAAACTTCCGGGCAGGATGTCCGCGGGCGGCACGGCCGGGGTCAATCCCTCCGACTACGATCTGGTCGCGCTCGCCATGCAGGAGCCGCAGTACCGTTCGCCCGGCGTGCGCGAGCTGCTCGCCGCGGTGGCCAAAGCCAAAGCGCCCTGCATGTCGATCATGAACATGCCGCCGCTGCCGTATCTCAAGCGCATTCCGGGCATCGATGCCGATGCCTTGCGGAGCTGTTACACCGACGCAAGCGTATGGGACGCCTTCGATCCGAAGCTCGTCACGCTGTGCAGCCCGGACCCGCAGGCGTTCCGCCCGCCGGAGGAAAAGGTGAACGTGCTGCAAGTGAGGCTCCCGACCAACTTCAAGTCGGCGCGCTTCGATTCGGAGACCCATACCGCCATCCTCCGCCGACTCGAGTCGGACATCGAAGCGGCGCGCTTCGACGGGATCGAGCTGCCCGTCAAGCTCAAGGTGCACGACTCGGTCTTCGTGCCGCTGGCGAAGTGGGCCATGTTGCTCGCCGGCAACTATCGCTGCGTCCAGAAAGACGGCATGCGCCCCATCAAGGACGCCGTGCACAGCGACCTGGAAGCCTCGCGCTCTGTATACAACTGGGTGGAAAAGCTGTGCGTGTCCCTGGGCGCGAACGAGAGGGACCTGGTGCCGTTCGAAAAGTACGCCAGCGCAGCGCTCTCGCTCCTGACCCCGTCCTCCGCGGCGCGGGCTCTCGCAAACGGGGCGCCCAACATCGAGCGCACCGACCGCCTGGTGCAGACCATCGCGGCGCAGAAAGGCATGCGCTTGGCTGCGGTCGATCAGACCGTCGCCTTGGTCGACGGCTGGCTGGAGAAAAATCGGAAGAAAGCGGCCTGAGGAGCTCGTGAACCACCTTTTCCCCACGGGAGAACGGCAGAATCCACGGGAATAAACGGAAATACGTCACACGGATCGCAGCATTGCCACGCCGCCCGGACTCCCGCAGGGCGATAATACGTGCGACGTTTGCCTAAGATCGCGTGACCAAAAGGGGAGGCCACCACATCGAGGGTGCAAGCGATGTTACGACACGCAACCGCTCTGGATTCCACGCAGCGCCCGGACCCTGACTTCGGCGGACTGCAGGCGGGAGTCAGCCTCCATCATATCTGCACCGCCCTTTTCGCCGTCGCACTGGCCTGTCTAGTCGGCGGGTGCTCCAAGTCGGACAGCCCGCAGGGGAGCGGGGGCGATCTTTCGAGCGTGCCTCCGTCTGCATATCCGCTACCGACCGCCACGGACGCGGCGCGCTTCCTCAATCAAGCCTCTTTCGGCGCGACCGAGGCCGAGGTCAACAAGCTCAAGACCTACGGCTACAGCGCGTGGCTCGAGGACCAGTTCCTCATGCCGGGCCGCTCGCACGAGGCGTACATCAACGCCGTGAGCGCGGGCCTCCC
>DATHHZ010000375.1:0-3048 GCA_035316965.1 Burkholderiales bacterium
AAGCGCTGGGCGGTCGGCTCTCCCATCCAGGCCCCGCTCGATTCGCTGCTGGAACTGATCCGCGCGCACCGCATCCAGCCCGGGGAGGTCGAACGGCTTATCGTGCGCGTGGCCCATCTCGGGGCGAACACCACGGACAACCGGACCATGCCCGACATCTGCATGCAGCACCTGTGCGCCGTGATGCTCGCCGACGGCGGCGTGAGCTTCAAGTCCTCGCACGACGCGAAGCGCATGCGCGAGCCGAAGATCGTGGAGCTGCGCGGGCGCGTCGAGCTGCGCGGCGACGACGCGCTCACCCAGGCGATGCCCCGCCGGGAGGGAATCGTCGAAATCAGGTTGAAAGACGGGCGGGAGTTCAGGCACCATACGCGGGCCGTCCGGGGAACACCCGAGAACCCGATGAGCCGGGAAGAGGTCGAGGCGAAGAGCCACGATCTGATGGCGCCCGTGACCGGTGTCGCGCGCTCGCGCAAGCTTTGCGAAACCGTCTGGAGCCTCGAAGACATGAAAGACGTCAGAATGCTCAGACCGCTGCTGCGCGCTCCCTCACCCTAGCCCTCTCCCGGAGGGAGAGGGGACTTTTTTTGGAGAACCCATGAATCGCATCGTGCACATCGCGCTCAAGGTCGACAACCTGGAGCGCACCACGCAGTTCTACGAGAAGGTTTTCGGATTCAAGGAATCCAAGACGCAGAAGGTGCGCGACCATACCTCGCGCCATCTTTCCGACGGAGTGATCGATCTGTCGATCATGCAGTACGACGCGGATACCGAGTCCGCCGAGTCGAAGGCCGCGGGCGAAGGCCCCTGCATCCATCACTTTGCCGTGGAAGTGGACAACCTGAAGGAGGCCGAAAAGGAAGTCAGGGCCTTCGGCTGCAAGATCATCAGCGACCCCGGGGTGATCCCGGTCAAGTTCCGGGCGCCCGGGGGCACCGTGTGCGAGATCGTCCCCAGGGGCCGCTACAAGAAGAAGTCCTCAAAAAAATAGCCGCAGCCGTTTCGCTAGGAGGAGCATGGAGGACGAAACCCGCAAGTCGGGAGACCTGTGGTCGGGCGTTGCGCTCGCGGCGCTCGGCCTCTACATCGTCTTCCAGGCGCGGCAGTGGGAGTATCTCGGCCCCGAGGGGCCCGGTGCCGGCTTTTTCCCTATTTGGTACGGCATCGCGATGCTCGCGCTTTCGATGCTGCTCATCGTTTCACAGCTGAGGCGAAGGTACGCTCGCGGGAACGCGATCGACTGGACCAGGCTCGGCCGCGCGTTTTCGACCTGGTTCGCGCTCGCGGTGTCGGTCGCCTTGTTCAAACCGCTCGGCTTCGTGGTCAGTTTCGCGCTGCTGACCTACTTCATCGTCGCCGTGATGTACCGCCGGCCGCTCGCAACCGCCGCGCTCGTGGCGGTCGCGAGCGCGGCCGGATTCTATCTCGTGTTCGATCTCGCGCTCAGCGTGCCCCTCCCGGTCGGCGTCCTGGGTTTCTAGCCGTGGAAATCCTCGCTGGCCTCCTGAACGGGTTCGCGGTTGCGCTGGAGCCGGCCAATCTCTTCTGGTGCTTCGTCGGCGTCCTTCTCGGCACCGTGGTCGGCATTCTGCCGGGGCTCGGGCCGCCCGCGACGATCGCGATGCTCCTGCCGCTGACCTTCAACATGAACCCCGCGGGCGCCATCATCATGCTGGCCGGCATCTACTACGGCGCCAAGTACGGCGGCTCGACCACCTCGATCCTGATGAACGTGCCCGGCGAGTCGGCGTCGGTGGTGACCTGCCTGGACGGCTACCAGATGGCGCGCAAAGGCCGCGCGGGCCCCGCGCTCGGCATCGCCGCGATCGCTTCGTTTGTCGCCGGAACGGTCGGCGTGCTGGGCCTGATGCTGGTGGCGCCACCGATCGCGAAATTCGCGCTCTCGTTCAGCTCGCCCGAATATTTCGCGCTGATGTCGCTCGGGCTCGCGCTCGTGGTGCTGCTCGCCGGCCGCTCGATCGTGAAGGCGCTGCTCGCCGCTCTCGTAGGGCTGTGGATCGCGAGCGTGGGGACCGATCTCTTCAGCTCCACTTCGCGCTTTACCTTCGGGCAGATGGAGCTGCTCTCCGGCATCGACTTCGTCGTCGTCGCCATCGGCGTGTTCGCGCTCGCCGAAGTGATGGTCAACATGGAAGCGCGCGAGGAAACCCAGCTCCTGCCCGTGCCCAAAGGGCTCAAGAACCTGCTGCCGACGATGCAGGACCTGAAGGATTGCCGTTTCGCCTTCGTCAACGGCTCGGTGATCGGTTTTCTCGTCGGGGCGCTGCCGGGCGGCGGTTCCACCATCGCGTCCTTCCTTTCCTACGGCCTGGAAAAGGCGGTGTCCCCGCGCCGGGAGCAATTCGGAACCGGCGTCATCGAAGGCGTCGCGGCCCCCGAAGGCGCCAACAACTCGGAGACCGGCGGCGCTTTGGTGCCGCTCCTAACGCTCGGCATCCCGGGCTCGGGCACCACCGCCATCCTGCTCGCCGCGCTCGTGCTATGGGGATTCAAGCCCGGCCCGCTTTTCATCCCGGAGCATCCCGCGCTTTTCTGGGGTCTGGTGGCGAGCATGTACATCGGCAACGTCATGCTGCTCATTCTCAACCTGCCGTTGGTGCCGCTTTTCGCGCAGGTGCTGAGGATGCCGGCATACGTCCTCTATCCGCTCATCCTGGGGGTATCGATGGTGGGCGTATACAGCGTATCGGGAAGCCTGTTCGATCTCGCGCTCCTCATGGTGTTCGGGCTGCTGGGGTATCTCATGCGCAAGCTCGATTACCCCTCAGCGCCGTTGATCCTGGGGCTTGCGCTCGGCGCCGGAATGGAACGGGCGCTGCGCCAATCGCTCATGATGTCCGAGGGCAAGCTTTCCATCCTGGTGTCCAGACCGATCTCGGCGGTGATGTTATCGTTGGCGGTGCTGGTCCTGCTGATTCCGATGTTCGGCAAACTCAACGCATGGCGCCTGCGGGCGCTCGAGCAGGAATAGTCCGTCAGAGGAACTTTAGGAGAAATCGATGACGTCACGCATGAGTCTCATCG
>DATHHZ010000376.1:0-5819 GCA_035316965.1 Burkholderiales bacterium
TGCTCTTCTCCGTGAATGCCGTGACGCAGGGGACCGAGTCGCAGGGCGAAGTGACCGTGCGCCTCGCGAAAGGCGGGAGGATCGTCAACGGCGTAGGCGCCGACACCGATATCGTCGTCGCCTCGGCCAAGGCCTACGTCAATGCGCTCAACAAACTGCAGGGCACGCAGCGAATCAACCCGCAGATGTGAAAGAGCGGGGGCGTGAAGACCTCCGGGTTGCTCGGAGAACAGATCGGATTCAGTGAGCGCGACACGCCCCGGCCAGTGCGACGAGCGAGGCGCGCGCCTCGGCAGCGTCGGTGACGGGACGTTCGAAACCGAAACGCAATAATTGCCCGTCCGCGCGCACGTCGAACCCGTCGCAATCGAGCCCTACCATCACTGCCTGTTCGGCATTGCGGCCGTGCACAAGACGGCAGTAGTCGCGCAGATTGTGGCCGTGTTCGACGTTCATGTGCGCGATGATGTCGGCTTCCACGTCGGCCAGCGAATTTGCAGGTGGAGCGTAGTCGGCAGCCGATATCCAGTGGATCGAGCCGAAACCCTCGATGAACCG
The DNA here is from genome assembly GCA_035316965.1 of Burkholderiales bacterium. GTDB lineage: Bacteria > Pseudomonadota > Gammaproteobacteria > Burkholderiales > SG8-39 > VBDM01. Next base: position 559 of record DATHHZ010000376.1, read on the forward strand.
GATCGCGAGCGGATCGAGAGCAAGAAAAGAAAAATCTCCAAGCGCAAGCAGCTTCTCCGAATCGGGGAAGAAACGCCGATATCGCGCCGCCGCCGGATTGGATTCATCGAGCTGCATCGCGTTGCCCAGAAGCGTGACACGGGCGCCCGCCAGCGGTTCGGGCGCCGCGTCATGGGCGAGCAGGCTGGCGCGGGGATCGGCTTCGGCGTTGCGGGTGTGCTCGGCGAGGCGGCTGACAAGAATCACCGGCCTGCCTTGATGATCGAGCACGTAAAGGACGAGCGAACCGAACGGATGTCCGCCGTGCCGTCGGGACGAGGTCGACAGCACGCCCGCCCGGCAAGAGGCCAGTTGACGTCTAGCGTCGGCGCCGCCACTCACCGTGCGAGCTTCAGCGCCGTCGTTGCCAGCCTGCGGCCAAGCGCGCGGCAAAGACTGCGTTCGGCGTCATCGAAGGCGCGATCCGATGCGAGACCGGACACATGGGTCGCGCCGTAAGGACTTCCGCCCGATCGCGTATCGAAGAGCTCGCGCTCGGTGTAGGGCAGGCCGACGATCAGCATGCCGTGGTGAAGCAGCGGCAGCATCATAGACACCAAAGTCGTCTCCTGACCTCCATGCAGACTGGCGGTGGAGGTGAACAGCGCCGCCGGCTTGCCCGCGAGCGTGCCTCTCAGCCACAAGTCCGAGGTCCCGTCCCAGAAGTGCTTCATCGGGGCCGCCATGTTGCCGAAGCGCGTCGGGCTGCCAAGGGCGACCCCGACGCATTCTTCCAGGTCGCGCAGTTCGCAGTACGGCGGACCCGAGGGGGGAACGGCGGCCTCGGCACTCCCGGTCGAGCTCGTCATGCGCGGTACCGTGCGCAACCGGGCGCTCGCGCCACCGATTTCCTCGATGCCGCGCGCGATCCACTGAGCCATCTCGCGTACCGAGCCGCGGTGGCTATAGTAGAGAACCAGAATGTCGCTCATCGGCGAAGGTCGGAAACGGCGCTGGTATTATAGGCGACGTTCACGTCCCGATTCATGCATCCCATTCCCTTTCCTCTGCGACAGCTGGGCCGCTTCCTCGAGCACGTGTTCAGGCGGTTCAACCAGGATCGCTGTTTGCAGATCGCCTCGAGTCTTACCTTTACGACGCTCCTTGCGCTGGTGCCGCTTGTCACCATCACGCTCGGGCTCATGGCGGCGTTTCCGGTTTTTTCAGGGCTGGGAGAGCACATCCACGCATTCCTGCTCGCGAATATGTTGCCCGAGAAAGCGGGGAAAGTAGTCACCGGATACATTGAACAATTCTCGGGTCAGGCCGGCCGGTTGACCGCTCTCGGCACTGCGATCCTCGCGGTCACTGCTTTCTTGATGATGTTCACGATAGAACGTGCGTTCAACTCGATTTGGCGGGTTTCACGCCCGCGTCCCGTGGGACAACGCATCCTCGTCTATTGGGCAACGCTCACGCTCGGACCCGTACTGATCGGCGCGAGTTTGTCGATGACTTCGTACGTCGTCAGCGCATCGCTCGGCCTGTCGCGGCAGATTCCCTTCGTGGGCTCGGCGATTCTCGGGTTCGTTCCTTTCGTCCTCACCTGTGCCGCGTTCACGCTGCTCTACTACGTCGTGCCGAATCGCGCCGTGAGGCCGCATCACGCCCTCATCGGAGGCGTCGTCGCAGGACTCGCGTTCGAGATCATGAAGCGCAGTTTTGCGCTCTATATAGCGAAATTTCCGACCTATACGCTTGTCTACGGCGCGTTCGCGGTGATCCCGATATTTCTCCTGTGGATCTATTTATCCTGGGTTGTGATCGTACTCGGCGCGCTGATCACGGCGCTCGCGCCGGATTTTGCCGTGCTGCGGGAAGTCGCAAGACGCCCTTCCGGATCCGATTTCGCCGAAGCGCTGGCGTTGCTCCTCGTTCTTGCGCGCGCGCAGCAAGGCCCGGAGCTGCTGGGGATGGGGCAGATCGCCGAGCGCGCATCGCTCACCGGCGATCGAACTGAATCACACCTTGAGCGAATGGTTGCGCGCGGCTGGGTCACCAAGTCCGCGGGCAGCCGTTACGGATTGGTCTGCGACACCGAGCGGCTCCTCGTAGCCGAGGTCTACCGCGAGTTCGTGCTGGATGGCAAAGTGGGTTCGGGCGCAGAGCGCAGCAAAGCCTTGCGGACGCTCCTGGTGCAGTTCGCGGCGCGTGCCGACGAAGCCCTCGATCTTTCGCTCAAGCGCCTGCTCCAGAGTGAGACCGCGTGAATCCGCTACAATCGCCGGACCGAGGGCCCCGATGACAATGCAAGCTATCTCGCGTGCCGAGCGTTTGATCGCAGCCTTGGACGTCGCCACAGCCGAGGAAGCGAAGACGCTGGTGCAACGCCTCGGAGACAGCGTGAGCTTTTACAAGGTCGGTCTGCAATTGTTCATGGCCGACGGCTACTTCGGTCTGATCGATTGGCTTACCCGCCTGAACAAGAAGGTATTCGTCGATCTGAAGTTCTTCGACATTCCACAGACCGTCGGAGCGGCGGTGCGAGGGCTACGCAATCGGGGCGTGACCTTCGCGACCGTGCATGGCAACCAGACAATGCTAGAGGCGGCGGTAGAGGCCAAGGGAGACGTAAAAATCCTCGCAGTCACGGTTCTCACCAGCCTCGATCAGGGCGACCTCGACGACCTCGGTTTTCAATGCGACGTCGAAACCCTGGTGCTCTCGCGAGCGCGGCGCGCGCTCGAGGCCGGCTGTGACGGGGTTATTTCCTCGGGGCTGGAGGCGCCGGCACTAAGGCGCGAACTGGGCGCGCGGCTGCTGGTCGTCACCCCGGGAATCCGGCCGGTGCAGAATCGACTTACGAGCGACCAGAAGCGCACGGTCGACGTAGCGCGGGCGTTCGCCAACGGCGCCGACTACATCGTCGTCGGCCGGCCGATCCGTGAGGCGCCCGATCCTCGTGCCGCGGCGCAGGCGATTCAGGCGACGATTGCGGCCGAATTTCCCGCCTGATATCCGGCCGGAGCTACCCGGGCGGTGCGTCAGGCGAGGCGGGAGCGAAGGCAAGTTTGCCCTGGTAGCGCCACACGCTGCGCCAGGCGCCGATCACCATGTTGGGATATTCGGGCTTGCCTAGGGATCCGTTATAGCGACTCAGCGCGCGAAACAGGTTCCCTTTTTCACGATCGAGGTAATACTTCAGGATGACGCAGCCGTAGCGAAGGTTGTTGCGCAGACTGAACAGGTTATCGCCCTGGCGGCCGACCAATCCCACCCAGAAGGGCATGACCTGCATGTAGCCTCGGGCACCTGAGCGCGATACGGCGTATTTGCGAAAATTGCTCTCGATCTGGATCACCGCCAGCACGAGCTGTGGGTCAAGCCCGGCGCGGTTCGCCTCGAAGTGCACTGTGCGCAGGAACTCCACGCGCGACTGGAAGTTGGGCATTCTCGCTTCCAGGCGATGCGACATTTCGGCGAGCCAGTCGACCGCCGACTCCGAATCCGCAAAGGCATGACGCGGCGCCGGCTTGTCCGCGATCGACGCCTGCAGGCCCGCCCGTACCTCGACGGCGAGCGGCTCGTAGATCTGGGCTCCTGCGAGAGCAAGGCCCGGGAACGCGATCCCGATCAGCGCCAGGCCGGTGCCCTTCAGCATGAGCCCGTGCGCAGCGGGGCAAGCGGATCGCCGAGCGGGACCTTCTTCGTCTCCTTGTCGACCCGGCCTTGATACTCGATCAATCCGTCCTTGAGGCTACGTTCGCCGACAACGATGCGGTGGGGAATACCGATGAGCTCCATGTCGGCGAACATCACACCCGGCCGCTCGTCGCGATCGTCGAGTAGCACCTCGAAACCGGCTTCGGTGAGCACGCGATAGATCGAGTCGGCGGCATCGCGGACCGCGGCGCTCTTGCCGTAGCCGATGGGAACCAGGGCGACATGGAACGGCGCGATCGGCTGCGGGAAGACGATGCCGTGCTCGTCGTGGTTCTGCTCGATCGCGGCGGCCACGATGCGGGTAATGCCCATTCCATAGCAGCCCATCTCGAAAGGACGGCTGTTGCCCGACTCGTCGAGAAACGTCGCTTTCATCGCTTCCGAATACATCGTGCGCAGCTGGAAAATGTGTCCGACCTCGATCCCTCGGACGATTTCCAAATTCCCCTTGCCGTCGGGGCTGGGATCGCCGGCAACAACCTTGCGGATGTCTGCTATCTGACCAGGCTCAGGAAGGTCGCGTCCCCAGTTGACGCCGGTGAAGTGAAATCCCGTCTCGTTTGCGCCGCAGACGAAATCGCTCATCGCCGCTACGGTGCGATCGGCGTAGAGGTTCAATGGTGCGCTGCTGACCGGTCCGACGTAGCCGGGGCGGCACTTCAATGTCCGCTCGATCTCCTCGTCCTTTGCGAACCGGAATTTGCCGATCAACTTCTGGGTCTTGACCTCGTTCAGATCATGGTCGCCGCGAACGAGCAGCATTGCGAACGACCCCGATGCTCCCTCTTGAGCTTCCTCGCGCACAACCGCGATCGCTTTCACAGTTTTCTCAATCGGGACGCCAAGCAGCCTGGCTACATCCTCGCAGCGTGTTTTGCCGGGAGTCGGAACCTTCTTCATCACATCGGCGGGCGCTTTTCGCTGTGCCTTCGGCGCTACTGCTTCGGCTAACTCGACGTTCGCAGCGTAGTCGGACTGCGGACAGTAAGCGATGGCGTCCTCGCCCGATTCGGCGAGGACGTGAAATTCCCGTGACTCAGTACCGCCGATCGCACCGGGGTCGCCAGCAACAGCGCGGAATTTCAACCCCAGGCGGACGAAGATCCGCGTATAAGTGTCGTACATGTTCCCGTATTCGCGTTGGAGGTCGGTGTAGTCGGCGTGAAAGGAATAGCCGTCCTTCATCGTGAACTCGCGCCCGCGCATGACGCCGAAACGCGGCCGGATCTCGTCGCGGAACTTGGTCTGGATCTGGTAGAAATGCAGGGGCAGCTGCCGGTAGCTGCGGATCTCGCGCCGCGCGATGTCGGTAATGACTTCCTCGTGCGTCGGGCCGATGCAAAAATCCCGCTCGTGGCGGTCCTTCAGGCGCAGCAGCTCCGGTCCGTATTTCTGCCAGCGTCCGGACTCTTGCCATAGCTCCGCTGGTTGGACCGCCGGCATGAAGAGCTCGATCGCTCCGGCGCGATTCATTTCCTCCCGCACGATGGCCTCGACCTTGCGAACTACCCGAAGTCCGAGCGGCATCCAGGTATAAATTCCGCCGGCGAGTCTCCGGA
>DATHHZ010000377.1:0-2402 GCA_035316965.1 Burkholderiales bacterium
AGACCGGCTCCTACGACCCGGCGACGCGTCTCTACATCGTCGGCACCGGCAACCCGTTCCCGATCTACGACCCGCAGGCGCGTCCCGGGGACAACCTCTACACCGACTCGGCGGTGGCGCTCAACGTCGACACCGGCAAGCCCGCCTGGCATTTCCAGTACACGCCGAACGACTCCTGGGACTACGACGAGGTCGGCGTCCACATGCTCTACGACGCGACGATCGACGGGCAGCAGCGCAAGATCGTCGGGCATTTCGGGCGCAACGGCTTCTATTACACGCTCGACCGCACCAACGGAAAATTCATCAAGGCCGACCAGTACGTGAACGATCTCAACTGGACCAAGGGGATCAATCCCAAGACCGGCAGGCCGCTCGATTACGATCCCAAGATCGACGTGCAGATCTACAACCCGATCGCGCGGGCGCTGCGCGGCGACGGAAAGAAGCGCGCCTGCCCGACCTGGCACGGCGGCGTCGCGCACCAGCCGACGGCCTACCATCCCGTGAAGAAAATCGCCTACGGCGTCGGCATCGAGGGCTGCTTCACGCAGAACGGAGCGGCGGTCGTGTTCAAATCCAAGGACGGCGATGTCGACGTGAAAGCGAGCGAGAAGCGCGACTATTCGAGCGACCTATACTACGGCTCGGTCACCGCGTTCGACACCTCCAGCCACAAAGTCATCGCAAAGGCGATCACCGATATCGAAATCCGCTCGGGCGCGATCGTCACGGCCGGCGGCCTGGTGTTCACCGCGCTGCAGGACGGCTGGCTGATCGCGTATCACGACGAAACGCTCGAGGAGCTGTGGCGCTTCAACCTCGGCACGCCGCTCAAAGGCGCGCCGGTGACCTACGCGATCGGGCCGAAGCAGTATCTCGCCGTGCAGTCGGGCGGGCGTCACCTGCACCCGGTGAAGTTCGACAAGCTGGAGAACTCGAGCTACCTGTTCGTCTTCGCGTTGAACTGAGCTATTTCGGAAACTCGCCGCAGGCCTCGACCTCCGCGCCCCAGTATTCGATGCACCGGGCGCGGTTCATCGCGCCTTTGCCGATGATTTTCGCGAACAGGAAGTCGGCGAGCAGCTCGACCTCGCGCGGCTGGAGAGTGGCCGGCGGATCGGGCAGGCCCAGACCGCGCGACTTAAGGTCGCCCTGCTTCATCCCGTAGCAGCGCCCGTCGCTGTAGGCGAACTTGTCGAAGGCGGGCATGCTCCTTCCGGGGCGCCCACATTTGATCGCCACGATCAGATCGTCGCGGGGAAGCGGAGTCTCGCGGAGATTCGCGCCGTCGGGCATCTGGCTGTCCATCTTGCGGCCGTCCGCGGCCCAGCCGTGACACGCCTGGCAATTTCCCTTCTGCAGAAAAAGCCTCATGCCCTCGGCGATGTCGGCCGGATCGGGCGTCTGTGCCCGCGTTGCCGGAGCCGCGAGCAGCCCGGCAAGGAAAGCGATGCCTATGGCCGTATGCAAAAGAAGATCTTGCACGGAGTCCGAAGGTGACAGGAACATGGCGAGATCATTTTGCGCGGGGCCCTCTCCGATACGCGTCGATCTTCGCTTTCAGGTCGGCATATTCCTCGCAGGGAATCAGGCAAATCTGCCTCAGTGCCCCGAGATGCTCTTCGGCTTTCACGAGGTTTCCGACCAGCAGGTACGCTTCGCCGACGTATTCGTGAGCGCCGCGATGCCGGGGGTTCAGCGCGAGCGCCCGTTCATAATGCTTGAAGGCGAGATCGAAGTTGCCCGAATTTCGGTAGGCGTAGCCGAGCAAATTCTGAAGATCGGGATTGCGGTCGTCTTGAAGCTCCGCTTTGCCCAGCAAGCGGATCGCGCCCTTCCAGTCCCTCGCTTCTGCAGCCTTCTTGCCGGCGGCGTAGTCGGAATCGGCTGCGCCCGCGCCGGGGGTTTCCTCGCCGGGGTCCGCCCGCAGCGGCGATGCCGAAAGGAACAAAAGACCCAGAACGAGCGGCGCCAGAGCGGTCAATGCAACGCGTCGCATCCGGAGCACTCGTGAGAGAAGTACTCCGGCGCCTGCGGCGGCCTCGCGCAGATGCGAGAGGTCAGTTCCGGGCGACCACGAACGCTTTCGCTTCGCGCACTTCAGCCCGCTCGGGGTCGGCGTCGCGGCCCAGCGCGGCGAGCTTCTCGAAGTACGCGCGCGCCTTTGCCTTGTCGCCCGCCGCCTGCGCCGCCTTGGCGGCGCCATAAAACCCGCGCAGCCGGTTCGGCATGGCGTGCAGCGAACTCTCATAGGCTTGCAGTGCCTGGGCCGGCTGCCCGAGTTCGAGGAGCAGGTTGCCGAGCATCTCCCGCATCGGGTAGAGCCGATTTTCCATCGCCACGTGCTTCTCGGTGGAGTCCTCGAGATCGGCGGCGGCGCGCATGAACTTGAGCGCCTC
>DATHHZ010000378.1:0-3690 GCA_035316965.1 Burkholderiales bacterium
CAACGATGACGCGTCCATCGAGCCCGCGCTGACGGATCAGCTCCGACAAGGCGGGCTCGGGCTGCGCGAGCAGCACTAGGGGGTGAGGAATGTCGAGCCGCGCAAAAGCATCGAGCAGCAAGTCGTGCCGCTTCTGTCCGGTGAAACGGCCGACGTGTATGAGGTAGGGGACGGCAGGCCGATCCGGCGCGGCCTCAGCGGCGAGCGCGCGCATGGCGGCGAAATCGAAGGGATTGTAGATACGCTCGATACGGGGATGGTCCAGCCCGAGCTTGCGGCGCAAATCCTTCGCCACGCCGTCCGACACGGCGATCAGGGGTCCCCTGCCGTAGAGGCGGCGGTAACGGCGAAGGCGCCGCCGCGCCTTGCCCGGATCGCGCTCGTGCAGACGGGCGATCTCCGCGGACAGCGTGTTGGCGATCCGGCACCAGTGGCGCGGCAAGCTCGCGCGCACCGCCACCTCATCGGCGAACGGCAAGGTCGATACGGTGAGATCGAACGCGCGCTGCCGTGCCAACGTTGAAATGAGGCGGCCGAGCCTGAGTACGGCAACCAGCTTGCCGAGCGCGCCCTTGCGCAGGCGACGCCCGCGCCGCGTGAGAGCATGGAGGCGAATTCCCGCCGGAGGGACGTGGTCGACGTGGTCTTCCAGCAGGACAGATGGACTTCGTGGTCTCGGCGGGCGAGCTGCGATCCCAGCGTCAGCAGCGCTTTTTCGGCTCCGCCGCCCGCCAGGTTGGTCACGATGAATGCGAATTTCAAGACGCGGCACGCGGGGGACGGTAACCGTCGACCACGCCCTGGAACACCGCCTCCATGCGCGCGATCATCGCGTCGCGGCTGAACCGCACCTCTGCCGCCGCGCGCGCGGCGCGCCCCATCCGCTCTGCGAGCGCCGCATCGTCCAGCAGCCTGCGAATCGCCGCCGCGAGCCCGCGTGGATCTCTTGGCGTAACGAGCAGCGCCGTTTCCTGATCGGTCACGGCTTCGACAATGCTGCCTACCGGGGTAGTCACCACGGGCAAGGCGCACAGCATGGCCTGCACCACTGCCTGCGGGACGCCCTCGTTGGCATACGACGGCAGGCAGAAGACGTCCATGGCCTGGAACCAGCGCTCGACCGCGTCCTGACGGCCGGCGAGCATCACTTTCGCCGCAAGCTTCAGCTCCGCTATCTTCCGCTCGATCGACGGTCGCATGGGTCCGTCGCCGACGACGAGGAGCCTGACAGTCGCGTCCCCGGCAGCCAATCGAGCGAACGCCTCGATCAGGTAAAGATGCCCTTTCCAGCTCCTCAGCGTTGCGACGATCCCTACGTATCGCGCCGTCGGCTCGAGCCCGAGCATGCGGCGCGCCTCGGCTTTGTCGCCGGGTCGGAATCGAGAAGGATCAATGCCGGTCGGAACGGAAGTGATGCGCTCCTCGCGAAAGCGATTTTCCCGCACCAGGATCTCCCGGAGCCGCTCGCCGGTCGTGACGATGTGCCGAGTCGCATGGTTGTAGAGCCAGCGGGTGGGAAGGTTGTCCGGCACCGGCGCGGATATGTGACGGGTGCGCACGACCGGCGGCCGCTCGCCGAGCGTCAGGCGCGCGAGAGCTACGAGCCAAGCATCGGTCGAGCTGTGGGTATTGACGATATCGGGCCGGACCGACGCCAGTGCCCGCCGCATCGCAAGAATTCCGCTCAGATTCTTGCGGCCGATGGAAAGAGCTCGATGAGGAAGCGCGCGTCGTGCCGCCTCCACAAGGATTCCGGACCCGGCGACAGCCCAGATTTCGACCGCGTGCCCGCGCGCTGCCATGCCCTGCGCTTCTTCAAGTATGCGGATCTCCTGACCGCCCCAACCCACGGAGGCCTCGGTGTGCGCGATTCGCAGCGGAGTTCGTTTCAACGCCGTCTTCTTGACTCGCCGTCCGCGGGCTCGGCGACGCTCCGGCTCACGAGCTCACCCTGAGCGGCAGCAGCGCAGTCCATCTACGCCGCAAACTCTCTCGAATACTGCAGGCGATGGAGCCTCGCGTAGATCCCCGAAGCGGCAATGAGGTCGACATGCCTTCCGGTTTCGACGATGCGGCCCGCATCCAGAACGACGATGCGGTCGGCCCGCTCAATGGTAGATAGGCGGTGCGCGATCACGAGCGTTGCGCGGCCCTTGATCAGCGTTTCCAGCGCCTCCTGGATATGGCGCTCGGATTCGCTGTCAAGGGCGGAGGTCGCCTCGTCGAGGATGAGCACCGGCGCGTCCTTGAGGAACGCGCGCGCGATAGCGAGCCGCTGCCGCTGTCCGCCCGAAAGGCGCACGCCGTTCTCACCGATCAGCGTAGCGAGGCCCTCGGACATCTGGCGGATGAACTGCATTGCGTGCGCCGCCTCGGCTGCCCGGACGACATCGGCCTCGCTCGTTCCCGCGAGGCGCCCATAGGCGATGTTGGCGGCGACCGTGTCGTTGAAGAGCACGATATCCTGGCTCACCAGCGCAATGTTCGCGCGCAGGCTCCCGAGCTTGAGCGTCGCGATGTCGACGTCATCGAGCAGGATTTGTCCGGAATCGGGAACGTAGAAGCGCGGCAGCAGATTGGCGAGCGTGGTCTTTCCTGCGCCGGAAGCCCCTACCAGCGCAACGGTCTCGCCCGGGTCGATCGAAAGCGACACCCGATCCAGAGCCGGGAGTGCGCTTCCCAGATAGCTGAACCCGACAGCTCTGAATTCGATTTTGCCCTTCGCGCGGCCGATCTCGCGCGTCCCGGTATCGGACTCGGGCCGCTCGTCGATCAGGTGAAACACGCTCTCCGCCGCGGCGAGCCCCCGCTGCAGGGTCTGGTTGACACCGGTCAGACGGCGCAGCGGCGCAAACACCAGCAACAACGCAGTGAGAAACGACACGAATCCGCCCACCGTCGTCTCGTCCGTGGCAGCCTGGCGCACCGCGAGATAGATGATGAATGCCAGCGCGACCGACACCACGATCTGCACCAGCGGCACGTTGGCCGCGGCCGCCGAGGTCATTTTCATATTGAAGGTGCGCACTTTGTTCGCTCCGGCATCGAAGCGCTTTGCTTCGTAGTCCTGTCCGCCGAACACCTTGACCACGCGATGACAGCCGATCGATTCCTCCAGCGCATGGTTGAGATCGCCCATCGCCGTCTGCTCGGCCGGCTCATGGCGCGCAGGCGTTTGGAGAATCCCCGCGTAATCAGGACGGCGGGAGGTCCCACCAAAAGCGCCACCAGAGTGAGTTTCCAGTTCAGCCAGAAAAGCCATCCAAGCAACCCGGCGATGGTGAGCGAGTCCCTGAACAGCACCGAGATCACGCTGGTCGCTGCTCCTGTTACGTGCAGGACGTCGTAGGTGAACTTCGAGATGAGGCTGCCGCCGGTATGATTGTCGTAGTAGTTCGTCGGCAACCGCACAAGGGTGGAGAACATCGCATTGCGCAGATCCATCACCACCTTGTTCGCCACCCAGCCGATCGCGTAGTCGGAGACGTATGAGGCGAAGCCGCGCACCAGAAAAACGACGACGATCAAACCGGGCAGCCAGACGAGCAACCCGCCTTCCTTGTGCACGAAACTGCCGTCGAGCAGCGGCTTGAGGAGCGCCGGGAAAACAGGCTCGGTCAGCGCCGTCACCACCATTGCCGCGACGGACAGCGCGAACGGCGCCCAGTAAGGCTTAACGTAGCGGAGGAG
>DATHHZ010000379.1:0-6512 GCA_035316965.1 Burkholderiales bacterium
ACAGCATCGTCACGCCGCATTTCTGGGGCGTCGACTGGCGCGCGGATGTCCCGTTCTATTATGTGATACTCGTGGTCGCGGCGCTCTGCTTCGGCGCGGTCAGCTATCTCGCGTGCGCGCCGTTCGGGCTGGCTTTGCAAGGCGTGCGCGACAATCCGCGCCGTATGGCAGCACTTGGGTTCAACGTCAACGCGCACCGCATCGCCGCCTATGCCTTCGCCTCCTTCGTGGCTGCGCTCGGCGGCGTTTTACAGGTCTGGAACTACCGGCAGATCTCGCCCGGTTCGATCGGCGTCGAGCGGGCGATCGACATTCTCATCATCGCCGTCGTCGGCGGCGTCACCCGTCCGATCGGTCCATTCATCGGCGCCCTGGTTTTTGTCCTGCTGCGCACCTTCACGCTAGATTTTCTGGTCGCGATCGGGCTCGACGGCAATCGCTTCCGCCTGCTCATTGGTCTCGGCTTCCTCGTCATCGTGCTGTTCTCCCCGGACGGCATTGTCGGGCTTTGGGAGCGCTGGCGCCGCCGAGCCGGGTCGCGACAGTCGCAGCCGGGCGGAGACCACGGCCATGGATAGCGTCGCGCATCGCCTTTCAACAGTCGGCGCCGGAGCCGCGCTCGAATTGCGCGGCGTGACGCGGCTTTTCGGTGCGCTCGCGGCGCTGACGGACGTCACGCTGACGGTGCGCCCCGGCGAGCGGCGCGCGGTACTCGGCTCCAACGGTGCCGGGAAAACCACGCTGTTCAACTGCATTACCGGCGATTTTCCACCGACCTCCGGTACGATCCGTTTTTTCGGCGAGGACGTGACCAACTTTCCGCCCTTCGAGCGCATCCGCCGCGGCCTTCGGCGTACCTATCAGATTTCCGCGCTGTTCCCGGGGCTCAGCGTTCACGACAACGTCTACCTTGCCTGCTGTGGCGTTTCGCGCAGCCGCTTCTCGCCGATCCGGCCGCGCATCAACGACGCGCTGATGCAATCGGCGGACGATCTCGTCCAGGCGGTGCATCTGACGGCGGTGAAGGAGCGGCGCGTTGCCGAACTCGCCTACGGTCAGCAGCGCCAGCTCGAAATCGCGCTCGCACTCGCCGGAGCGCCGCGCCTCGTCCTGTTCGACGAACCGGCCGCCGGTCTGTCGCCGACCGAGCGCGGTGAACTCGTGGAAATCCTGGCGGCTCTGCCCGGCCATATCGGCTATATCATCATCGAGCACGACATGGACGTCGCGCTGCGCGTCGTCGAGAGCGTGACGATGATGCACAATGGCCGCATCTTCAAGGAGGGGCCGCCGCAGGAAATCGAATCCGATCCCGAGGTTCAGCAGCTTTATCTCGGAGGCGGCCATGATCTTGGAGCAAGATATGGCTGACCCCCGCCGCACCGCACCGATCCTCGAGGTCAGGGGCCTCGACGTCTATTACGGTCGCTCCCACGCGCTGCAGGGCGTCGACCTGACGCTCGACTCCGGTGTGCTTGCCGTCGTCGGCCGTAATGGCATGGGCAAGACGACGCTCTGCAAGACCATCATGGGGCTCGTGCGCGCGACCGGCGGTTCCGTGCGCATGCGCGGCGAGGAGTTGTTGTCGTTGCAACCGGCGCAGGTCGCCCGGCTTGGCGTTGGTTACGTGCCGCAAGGGCGGCGCCTGTGGCGCTCACTCACCGTCGACGAGCACCTGCGCATGACCGCGGGCATGCGGCGCGGCGCCTGGACCGTCGAGCGCATCTACGACACATTCCCGCGGTTAGCCGAGCGCAAGAACAATGGCGGCGCCCAGCTGTCCGGCGGCGAGCAGCAGATGCTGGCGATCGCGCGCGCGCTGGTGACCAATCCACGGCTCCTGATCATGGACGAGCCGACCGAAGGGCTCGCGCCCGTCATCGTTGCTCAGGTCGAGGAAATGCTGGTGGGCCTGGGCGACGAGGGCGACATTTCGGTGCTCGTGATCGAGCAGAATATCGGGGTGGCGACGGCGGTCTCGAAGACCGTCGCAATCATGGTCAATGGCCGCGTCAATCGCCTCATCGAATCTTCGCGCCTTGCCGCCGACCGCGACCTGCAACAGCGTCTGCTTGGCGTCGGTCGTCATTCGCAAACCGAGCTCGAGATCGATGCCGAGCCGAAAGACGACGTCGCGGCAGGTTCGGCCTCCCCGCGCTCGCCGAGCTTGGCGCCGCGGCGCGTCTATATTTCCAATCCGACGCTGCCGACCAGGTGGTCGCAGCCCGCGCCAATCGCGCGCATCGAGTCCAGCGCGCGCACGCTCTCGAGCGGCGTGTTGCGGCTCCAGGAGACCGCGCGGCCGCGGCGCGACACGGAAGCGGCGCGAAGCTCCGGACCGCCGACCGTGCTCGTCGTCGGCACGCTGGATACCAAGGGCGACGAACTCAGATTCATCCGCGACATCGTCGGCGGCAGCGGGTTACGTGCGCGCCTCGTCGACGTCTCGACCAGTGGCAAGCCCTCGTCCTGCGACGTCTCCGCCCAGGAAATAGCTCTCAACCACCCGCGCGGGGGCGGCGCCGTGTTCGGCCCGGATCGCGGCACCTCGGTAACTGCGATGGCCGAGGCCTTCGCCAACTGGCTGCGTCGCCAGGCCGACATCGTCGGCATGATCTCCGCCGGCGGGTCGGGCGGCGCTTCGCTGGTGGCGCCGGGCATGCGCGCGCTGCCGATCGGCGTGCCCAAGCTCATCATCTCCTCGGTCGCCTCGGGCGACGTCGCGCCCTATGTCGGACACGCCGACATCACCATGATGCACTCGGTCACCGATGTGCAGGGGCTGAACTCGATCTCGCGCCAGGTGCTTGCCAACGGCGCCAACGCACTCGTCGGCATGGTGAAGGCACGGCTCGACGCGCGCGCGGCGAATGCGCGCGAGTTGAGCTCCCATCTGCCGGCGGTCGGCCTGACGATGTTCGGCGTCACAACGCCCGCCGTGCAGCATATCGCGGCAGCACTGCGCGGCGATTACGAATGCCTCGTCTTCCATGCCACCGGCGTCGGCGGCCGCTCGATGGAGAAGTTGGTCGATTCCGGCCTCCTGGCGGGGGTGATCGACATCACGACTACGGAAGTCTGCGATCTGCTGATGGGCGGCGTGTTCCCGGCGACCGAGGATCGTTTCGGCGCCATCATTCGCACCCGCGTCCCTTACATCGGCGCGGTCGGCGCGCTCGACATGGTCAATTTCGGATCGCCCGACACGATTCCGGAACGCTACCGGCAGCGCAAGTTCCACGTTCACAATCCGCAGGTCACGCTGATGCGCACGACCGCGGAAGAGAACGACCGCATCGGCCGCTGGATCGGCGAACGCCTCAACGCGATGGACGGGCCGGTGCGATTCTTTCTGCCTGAAGGCGGCGTCTCCGCGCTCGACGCGCCGGGGCAACCATTCTGGGATCCCGAAGCCGACGCCGCGCTGTTCCGCGCGCTCGATCGGACGGTACGACAGACCAGCAATCGGCAGCTCATACGACTGAGGTGCAACATCAACGAACCCGAATTCGCGGCGGCGACCGTCGCCGCGTTCCGCTCGTTGATCGGACGCACGAGCACGCGCCGGCGGGTGGTGAGGTGAACCATGCCGCGATTTGAACGCGCCGACCTCCTGAGGAAATTCCGCGCCATGGCCGCGCGCGGCGAGCCGATCGTCGGCGGCGGCGCCGGCACCGGTCTCTCCGCCAAATGCGAGGAAGCCGGCGGCATCGACCTGATCGTGATCTATAATTCGGGCCGTTACCGGATGGCCGGGCGCGGCTCGCTCGCAGGACTGATGCCGTATGGCGATGCCAATGCGATCGTTGTCGAAATGGCGGGCGAAGTGCTGCCCGTCGTCAAGAACACGCCGGTGCTTGCGGGCGTCAACGGCACCGACCCCTTCCGCGATATGGACGTTTTCCTCGATCGGCTGAAGGCGCTCGGTTTTGCCGGGGTGCAGAATTTTCCGACCGTAGGGCTGATCGACGGTGTCTTCCGCGCAAATCTCGAAGAGACCGGCATGTCCTACGCGCTGGAGGTCGAGATGATCGCCAAGGCCCGCGCCAAGGACATGCTGACCACACCCTACGTGTTCAATGCAGCCGACGCCAAGGCGATGGCCGCGGCGGGCGCAGACATCGTCGTCTGCCATCTCGGACTGACCACCGGCGGCGCGATCGGCGCGCAGACCGCGCTGAAACTGGAGGATTGTCCCGCCCGCATCGACGCCTGGGCGGCGGCGGCCTCAGGCGTCAATCCCGAGATTCTGGTGTTGGCGCATGGCGGGCCGGTGGCCGAGCCGGCGGACGCCGCGTTCATCATGAAACACACGCGCAAATGTCACGGCTTCTACGGAGCTTCGTCGATGGAGCGGCTGCCGGTGGAGCGGGCGCTGACGGAGCAGGTTCGAAAGTTCAAGGCGATCGGCGGGCGTTGAGCGCCGGTTACGGGAGGTTGGCACCATGTCAGGCATTGCTGTTGGCGAATTGATCCTATGGCTGATCGTCGCGTTGATCGTGATCGTCGTGGCGGTCTACATCGTGAATTGGCTCTATCACCGCTCCTCCAAGGAAGTGTCGTTTGTACGCACGGGCTTCCTCGGCGAACAGGTGGTGATCAACGGCGGCGCCTTCGTGCTGCCGTTCATCCATGACTTCACGCCGGTCAACATGAATGTGCTGTCGATGCCGATCACACGGTCGAAGCAGGACGCCGTCATCACCCGGGATCGCATGCGCATCGACATCGAAGCCGATTTTTACGTCCGCGTGCAGCCGACGCGCGAAGCGGTCTCGATCGCCGCAGCGACTCTCGGTCGGCGAACGCTGGAACCCGAACGGCTGCATGGGCTGCTCTCCGGCAAGTTCGTTTCCGCGATGCGCGCCGTCGCCTCCGAAATGACCATGGAGCAGATGCACGAGAAGCGAGGCGAATACGTCGCGCGCGTCAAGGCCGCCGCCGCCGAGGCCCTCGCCCAGAACGGCCTCGAGCTGGAATCCGTCGCGATCACCGATCTCGATCAGACCGACCTCGAATTCTTCAACCCGTCGAACCGCTTCGACGCGGAGGGCCTGACCCAGTTGATGGAGAACATCGAGGCCAAGCGCAAACTGCGCAACGACATCGAACAGGATTCGATGATCAGGATCCGAACCCGTAATCTCGAAGCCGAACGGCAGGCGCTCGATATCGAGCGTGAGAGCGAGACCGCGCGCCTTGACCAGGAGCGCGACATCGAGGTTCGCCGGGCCTTGCAACGGACCGAGGTAGCGCGCGAACGGGCGTTGCGCGAGACCGAAGCCGAACAGGCGCAGATCTCCGCGCGTGAGACCATCGAGAAGGCGCGCATTGCGAACGAGCAGGCCATCGCGGAAGCGCGCATCGCCAACCAGCGCTCCGTCGACACCGCCCGCATCGCCTCCGAACGCGAGGTGCGGCAGAAGGAGATCGAGCGCGGCCGCACGGTCGAGGAAGCCGAGATCCAGGCCCGCGAATTCATCGAGAAGGCCCGCATCCAGCAGGACCGCGTCGTCACTGACGCCCGCATCGCCAACGAGGAGGAGACCCGCCGGCGCGAGATCGAACGCACCCGGGCGGTCGACGAAGCCGAGATTACCGCCAAGGAAGCGACCGAGAAGGCGCGGATCGCCCAGACCAGCGTCGTCAACGCCGAGCGGATCGCCTCCGACGAGCACACCCGTTCCCTCGAGATCCAGCAGGTCCGCGCGATTCAGGAAGCCGAGATCGCCGCGCAACAGGCGGTGGAAGCCGCTCGGATCGCACGCGAACGCGCCCTCGCCTCAAGCCGCATCGCCGCCGAGCAGAGCACCCGTAAATTGGAAATCGACCGCAATCAGGCCCTCGAAGTTGCAGGTATCGCGGCGCGTGAAGCGACGGAAACCACGCGCATCGCCCAGGAGGAACGCATCCGTTCGCTCGAAATCGCGCGCCATCGCGCGGTCGAGGAAGCCGACATTGCCTCGCGCGAGGCCATCGAGGCGGCGAGGATCACCCAGGAAAAGAACATCGCCCTCGCCCGCATTTCGAGCGAACAAGCGACGAAAGAGCAGGACATCGAGCGCTCGGAGTCGATCGAGGCGGCCGAGCTGAAGCGGCGCGACGCGATCGAGCGCCAGCGCATTGGCGTCGAACTTGCGCTCGAGGCTGAGCGCATTGCTTCCAGCAAGACCCGCGAGGTGCTCAACATCGACCAGAAGAAGACGGTCGAACTCGCCGACGAGGACCGGGTCATCGCGCTGTCGGCGAAACGCTCCGAGCGCATCGACGCCGATCGGCAGTTCAAGCAGGCCGAGATCGTGGCCCGCCGCGAGGTCGAGACCACCGAGGTGTCGAGGGAGCAGGCGCTCGAAGCCGCCCGGCTGGAGCGTCGGCGCGTGATCGAGCAGCTTGAGGTCGCGCGCGTGCAGGCGTTGCAGGAAGCCGAGATTGCCGCCAACGAAGAAGTGCAACGCGCGCGCATCGCTTCGGACCGCGGCCTCGACGAGGCCCGCATCGGGCGCGAGCGGGAC
>DATHHZ010000380.1:0-2621 GCA_035316965.1 Burkholderiales bacterium
CCGTGTGCGAAGCGGGTTGCTGGCCGCGATGATAAGCGCGGCCTGCGCGAATGCTGTCGCGGACGGCTTTCCCGCCCCGACCGGACTCGGCGTCACCGTGGCCAGCGGAGATCAGACCACGCTCTATGGCCTCTCGACCTACTGGGACTCGGTGTGCACCTGCGCGCCGCTGGTGGAGCGCGGCCTCGACGTGCGCATCTACGCCCAAGTCGCCTATTGGCGTGGTACCGAGCGTCCGAGCGATCACGAGTCGCTCTGGGAGGGAAGCGTAACTCCCGCCCTGCGTTGGATGGGGCCGGCGGTCGGGGCCGCGACACTCTTTACCGATTTGGGCCTGGGCGTCAGTCTCATTTCCCAAACCCGAATCAACCGGGACCGTCAATTTGCGACCACATTCCAGTTCAACGAGCACTTCGGCGTCGGACTCGCCTTCGGCGAAAAGCGCCGCTACGAAGTGGCGGCTTACGTGCGGCACGTTTCCAACGGCAGTATCAAGCAGCAGAACGACGGCGAGACTTTCTTCGGCGGCGTCTTTCGCGTGGCGCTGGACTGACGAGAGGCGCCGCACGCTCGGATATCCACGATAAGTCGCGCATCACTTGCGTGCTGCGGCTGTCTAGGCGTCATCGGTGCGACAAGAAATGGGTCCCAATAAAAAAGCCCCGCCGAAGCGGGGCTTTTTCTCGGGATCCCGACCGGACCAGCAACATCCGCCGGAACGATCATCCCGCGAGGCTTACATGTCCATGTCGCCCATGCCACCCATGCCGCCCATTCCACCGCCACCGCCCATCGGCTTTTCGTCCTTCGGCGATTCCGCAACCATCGCCTCGGTCGTCAGCATCAGGCTTGCAACCGACGCGGCGTTTTGCAGCGCGAAGCGCGCCACCTTGGTCGGGTCGACGACACCCATGGCGACCAGATCGCCGTACTCGCCGGTCTGGGCGTTGAAGCCGAAATTGCCCTTGCCCTCGACCACCTTGTTGACGACCACCGAGGGCTCGTCGCCCGCGTTCTGGACGATCTGGCGCATCGGCTCTTCGAGCGCTCGCAGCACGATCTTGATGCCGGCTTCCTGATCGGGATTGTCGCCCTTCAGATTCTTCAGGTTGGCGCGCGCACGCAGGTAGGCCACGCCTCCGCCGGCAACGATGCCTTCTTCCACTGCCGCACGGGTTGCGTGCAGCGCATCTTCGACACGCGCCTTCTTTTCCTTCATTTCGACTTCGGTCGCCGCGCCGACCTTGATCACCGCAACGCCGCCGGCTAGCTTGGCCACACGTTCCTGCAGCTTTTCCTTGTCGTAATCCGAAGTCGCCTCGTCGATCTGCACGCGGATGTTCTTCACCCGCGCTTCGATGGCCGACTTTTCGCCCGCACCGTCGATGATGGTCGTGTCCTCTTTCGCGACTTCGACCTTCTTGGCGCGGCCCAGATCCTTCAGCGTCGCATTCTCGAGCTTGAGGCCAAGCTCCTCGGCGATCACCGTGCCACCGGTGAGGATGGCGATGTCTTCGAGCATTGCCTTGCGGCGGTCACCGAAGCCCGGCGCCTTGACGGCGGTCGTCTTCAGGATTCCGCGGATGTTGTTGACCACCAGCGTGGCCAGCGCCTCGCCGTCGACATCCTCGGCGATGATCAACAGCTGCTTGCCCGACTTGGCGACCTGCTCGAGCAGTGGCAGAAGATCGCGGATGTTGCTGATCTTCTTGTCGTGCAACAGGATGTACGGATCGTCGAGCAGCGACACCTGCTTGTCCGGATTGTTGATGAAGTAAGGCGAGATGTAGCCGCGGTCGAACTGCATGCCCTCGACCAGATCCAGCTCGTTCTCGAGGCCCTTGCCGTCCTCGACGGTGATGACGCCTTCCTTGCCGACCTTGTCCATCGCCTCGGCGATGGTCTTGCCGATCGCCTCGTCCGCGTTGGCCGAGATGGCGCCGACTTGCGAGATTTCCTTGCTGGTCGTGCACGGCTTGCTGATCTTCTTGAGCTCTTCGACGACGGCGATCACCGCCTTGTCGATGCCGCGCTTCAGGTCCATCGGATTCATGCCGGCGGCGACGTACTTCATGCCTTCCTGCACGATCGACTGCGCGAGCACGGTCGCGGTCGTTGTACCGTCACCGGCGATGTCGGATGTCTTGGACGCGACTTCCTTGACCATTTGCGCGCCCATGTTCTCGAACCTGTCCTTGAGCTCGATTTCCTTGGCGACCGATACGCCGTCCTTGGTGACGGTGGGCGCGCCGAAGGAGCGCTCGAGTACGACGTTACGGCCTTTGGGGCCGAGGGTGACCTTGACCGCATCGGCCAGGATGTTCACGCCCGCGATCATGCGCGTGCGGGCGTGCTCTTTGAATTTGACGTCTTTGGCTGCCATGGTTTGATTCCTCTCGAATTCGGTTGTGCGTTAGTTCACGACGGCCATGATGTCTTCTTCGCGCATCACGAGCAGCTCGTCGCCGTCGATCTTGACGGTGGAGCCCGAGTATTTGCCGAAGAGCACCTTGTCGCCGACCTTGACGTCGACAGGGCTTACTTTTCCGTCTTCATTCTTCTTGCCGGGGCCGACGGCGAGCACTTCACCCTGGTCGGGCTTCTCGGCGGCGGTATCGGGA
>DATHHZ010000381.1:0-3422 GCA_035316965.1 Burkholderiales bacterium
CGCGCAATCTCGCGGCCCAGATAGACTTTGCCGATGCCATCGGCGTTCGCCTGAACGGCGGTGTAGCGACCCGGCGCGGGCTCTCCCGCCGGCGCCGGCAGGGCGAACGCAAGTACCAGGAGAAAAGCCAGGGCGGGCTTCGAATTCATTTTCCCAGCCCGGGCAGCAGGACCACGATTCCGCCCGCAAAAATTTCCACGGCCACGGCGGCGAGCAGCAATCCCATGATCCGGATCACGACGTTGATGCCGATCTTCCCGAGCCGGCGTCCGATCTGGGTCGCCGCCCTGAGCGCAATCCAGGTCGTGAGCGCGACCAGCAGGCAGCAGGCAACGACGGCGGCCAGGTGGGCGAGCGAGGAACGCTGCGCCGCGTAGATGATCGTCGTCGAGATCGCTCCCGGCCCGGCGAGCAGCGGAATGGCGAGCGGTACGACAGCGATGCTTTCCTTGTCCTCGGCCTCCTTCGCCTCTTCGGGGGTCTGCCGCTCGCCGCTGGTCGCGGCGTGCATCATCGATATGGCGAGCAACAGTATGAGGATCGCCCCGCCGACCCTGAACGACGCGATGGTGATGCCGAAGAACCCGAGAAGGTGCTCGCCCACCAGGGCCGAGACCGCAAGGACGACGGCTACCGAGATGCTCGCCACGCGCGCAATTCGCTTCTTGTCGGCGACCGAGTGCCTGTGAGTCAGGCCGAGGAACATCGGCATCGTCCCGATGGGATTGACGATCACCAGCAGCGCCACGAAGATCTTTACGTACCCGGCGAAATCGAGCATGGGACAATGGCGTTCGTCGATGCGAACGCTATTGTATGCTTGAGCGAACCCGCAACACCCGTCGGAGGATAAGCTCGTGCCGGGATCGATAGTGCTGACGGCCGCTCTCGCGCTCGTCGCGGCCCAAGCGGCCTTTGCGCAGGACCCTATGGCAGGCTCAGGGCAGGCTTTCCCGTCCCGGCCGGTGCGGCTGGTTGTGCCCTTTGCCGCCGGCGGCGTCACCGATACGAGCGCGCGCGCGGTCGCCGACCGGCTCGGAGCACGCCTCGGCCAGCCGGTGGTGGTCGAAAACCGCCCGGGTGCCTCGGGCAATATCGGCACCGAGCAGGTCGCAAGGAGTGCGCCGGACGGCCATACTCTGGTGCTCGGCTTCGACGGCACGATGGTGATCAATCCCCACGTGTTCGCGAAGATGCCGTTCGACACCTTGCGCGATTTCGCGCCCGTCACCAAGCTTGGCGATGCGACGCTGATACTGGTCGCGCATCCCTCGGTGCCGGCGAACTCGCTGCAGGAGCTGATCGCGCAGGCGAGGGCGAGGCCCTTCGCCTTCGGCACCTCGGGCACCGGCGGCACGCCGCACCTCGCCGGGGAGATGCTCGCGCAGCGCACCGGCGCGCAGTTGACGCACGTGCCCTACAAGGGCGGCGGCCAGGCGATCATCGATGTGGTCGGCGGGCAGATCCCGCTCGTCTTTACCGCCGTCGCCTCATCGCAGCAATTCGTAAAATCGGGGAAGCTGAAGGCGATCGGCGTATCTTCCGCCAGGCGCTCGTCTTCGCTGCCCGATGTTCCGACCTTCGCGGAGAGCGGCCTCCCGGGGTTCGTCGTGGATTCCTGGGTCGGCGTGCTTGCACCGGCCAGGACACCGCTGCCGGTGATCGAGCGCCTCCAGCGCGAAATCGCCGCGGTTCTCGCCGACCCGGCCGTGAAGGAGCGCTACGGTGTGCTCGGCATCGAGCCGGTGGGCAACACTCCGGAGCAGTTTGCCGCGCAGATCCGCGAAGATCTAGCGCGCTGGGAAAAAGTGGTCAGGCAGGCCGGCATCAAGCTCGAGTAGCGCATGACGGACACCCGCTTCGCCCCCGAGCTCGACCGGCCGATCGCCTACATGCAGCGCACGCGCGACTGGTATCTCGCGCTCGGCTACGGCAATCCCTACGTGTGGGCGCATTACACGGACGCGCCCTTCCGGCCGCTGAAACAACCGCTCGCGCGTTCGCGCGTGGCGCTCGTCACCACCGCTGCGCCGTATCAGCCGGACAAGGGCGACCAGGGCCCGGGCGCGGCCTACAACGCCGCGGCCAAGTTCTTCAGCGTCTACTCGGGCGACACGAACGCGGACCACGACCTGCGCATCGCGCACGTCGCCATCGACCGCAAGCACACGAGCATGGAAGACAGCGGCACTTGGTTTCCGCTGCCGGCGCTGCGCCAGGCGGCGGCGCAGGGCAAGGTCGGGTTGGCGCCCCGTTTTCACGGCGCGCCGACCAACCGCAGCCAGCAGCACACGATCGCGGTCGATGCTCCGGAGATTCTCGCGCGCTGCCTGGAGGATGAAGCCGACGCCGCCCTCCTCGTACCCAATTGCCCGGTCTGCCACCAGAGCGTGAGCCTGATCGCGCGCCATCTCGAGGCGAACGGCATCGCGACCGTCGTGATGGGCTGCGCGAAGGACATCGTCGAGCACTGCGGCGTGCCTCGATTTCTCTTCAGCGATTTTCCGCTGGGGAACAGCGCCGGCCGGCCGCACGACTTGGAGTCGCAGGCAGCTACGCTCGAACTCGCGCTGCATCTGCTCGAGTCGGCCCCGGGGCCGCGCACGACCGTGCAGTCGCCGCTTCGCTGGGGCGGGAACGCGGACTGGAAGCTCGACTACTCCAACCCCGAGCGCCTGAGCGCCGAGGAGATCGCTCGCCTGCGCGCCGAGTTCGATCGCGGCAAGGAAACCGCGCGAGAAACCCGCGAGAGCAACTCGATCGCGTAGCCTTACGCGACCTTGGCGTGATTCGGGAAGATTTGCGGGCGCATTTTAGGATGGCAGGCCATGTACTTCGGCGCATACGGTGCGTCCGCGCCCAACTCTTCGGCGGCGTGCCAGGCGAAGCGCGGGTTCCACATCATGCCGCGCGCGAGGACCACGAAATCGACCTTGCCTGAGGCGATGAAGGCCTCGCATTCGCGCGGGCTGGTGATCAGCCCCACGCACATGGTGGGGAGGCCGGATTCCTTCTTGACCTTTTCGGCGAACGGAACGTTGTACCCGTGCGCGAACGGGACCTGCTGGCGCGGGTCGAGCGCGCCGCTGGAAATATCGATGTAGTCGCAGCCGAGCTTCTTGAGCTCCTTCGCGAATACGGCGGACTGGTCGACATCCCAGCCGCCGTCGACCCAGTCGGTGACGGAAATCCGCACGCCCATCGGCTTGTCGGCCGGCCACGCCGCGCGCATCGCGGCAAAAGTCTCGAGCGGAAAGCGCATGCGGTTCGCAAGACTGCCGCCGTACTCGTCGGTGCGCCGGTTGGAGATCGGCGACAGGAACTCGTGCGCGAGATAGCCGTGCCCGGCGTGCATCTCGACCAGGTCGTAGCCGATGCGCACGGCGCGGCGGGTCGCCTGGACGAACTCGTCGCGCACGCGA
>DATHHZ010000382.1:0-2702 GCA_035316965.1 Burkholderiales bacterium
CGCGAGCCGCGTATCCATGGTTTCACAGAGCGATTTCTGGAACGAGATTACGTTCGCGCTTCGGTCCCTGGTCGGCACAGGGCCGGGTCGAAATCTCGTTGTCAGCCCGCAGTCCGGCGTCATTGTCGTCCGCGCGATGCCCGACGAGCTGCGCAGTGTCGAAAAGTACCTTAAGGCGATGCGCCTGTCGGTCGAGCGCCAGGTGATGATCGAGGCCAAGGTCGTCGATGTGACGCTGAACAACGCCTATCAGGCCGGAATCAATTGGGCCGCGTTTCCAAATAACCGGCGCGTCACCGCCGGTGTGTTCGGGTCGAATACGCAGCTCGGGACGACGGGCAACCTGTCCACGGGAAACCAGGCGATAACCGTTGATCCCGCCGGGCGCGCCTTGACCACGGGCATTTTGGGAACGGGCCTGGCGGGCACTGCCGTATCGGCGACAGGCGCGGTGGGCGCAGGGGTGTTTGGGCTCGCTGTTCAGACCAAGGATTTCGCTGCTTTGCTTCAGTTTCTGGATTCGCAAGGAAACGTCCAGGTCTTGTCGAGTCCTCGGGTCGCGGCCCTCAACAACCAGAAAGCAGTCCTGAAGGTCGGAACCGACCAGTTCTTCGTAACCAACGTTACGGGAACGCCTTTGACGAATCCGGCGGGTTTGGTCACCGCCATCCAGTTGACTCCCACTCTCAACTCATTCTTTTCAGGGGTGTCCCTCGACATAACGCCCCAAATAGACGAGGACGGGAACATCCTCCTGCATATCCATCCGCTGGTCAGCAACGTCGTTCAACAGGACCTCGCATTCAATTTCGGAGTGGGCGGGACCGACACGACGCTTCCCCTGGCGAGGAGCTCCATCAACGAAACCGACACCATTGTCCGCGTCCAGGACGGAAACATCGTCGCCTTGGGCGGACTGATGAAGGTCGATGTCGCGAACGACCGTTCCGGCATTCCGTTGCTTCAGGATATCCCCGGCGTCGGTGGGCTGTTCGGGAATACCACCCGGACCAGGACCAAAAGAGAACTCGTCATCCTGCTGAAGCCGACCATCATCAAGAGCGAAAGGGACTGGGAGGAGGGCATCCAACAGACGCGCGACCGGATTCAGAACCTCGGGAGCGAGGGGCGGCTCTCCCCGTTCGAGAGACCGTAGTGATCTATCTCGCCCACTTCGGTCTGCGCGAGCCCCCGTTCGGGATCACTCCCGACACGAGCTTCTTCTTCGCGTGCGCGAGCAGCCAGGAAGCGCTGAACACGCTGCTCGTCGCCGTCGCGAACGGCGAGGGCTTTCTCAAGATCACCGGCGAGGTGGGCACGGGAAAGACGCTGTTGTGCCGCAAGTTCCTTGCTACGCTGGACGACAACTGGGGCAGCGCATATATCCCCAACCCGAACCTCGAGCCCAAGACACTGCTGCTCGCGCTCGCCGAGGAACTGGGGGTGAAGCTCGATGGCGGGCTCGACCAGCATCATCTGCTCAAGGCGCTGAGCCTCGCGCTGCTGGATTTC
The DNA here is from genome assembly GCA_035316965.1 of Burkholderiales bacterium. Lineage (GTDB taxonomy): Bacteria > Pseudomonadota > Gammaproteobacteria > Burkholderiales > SG8-39 > VBDM01. The sequence continues at coordinate 1,513 of DATHHZ010000382.1, forward strand.
GCCCGCCAGAAGCGGCGCGTGGTCGTGTGCCTCGACGAGACCCAGGCGATGCCGCTGGAATCGCTCGAGACGCTGCGGCTGCTGACCAATCTCGAAACCGAAAAGCGCAAGCTCGTCCAGGTGATCCTGTTCGGCCAGCCCGAGCTCGACGAGAGACTTGCCCATGAATCGATCCGGCAATTGCGCCAGCGCATCACTTTTCAGCACCATTTGGGTACCCTGACGCGCGAGGAAACCGAGCATTATCTCGCTCACCGGCTCGCGATCGCCGGCTATTCGGGCGAAGGCGTGTTTGCACCCGGGGCGGTCAGCCGGATCTATCGCGGCAGCCGCGGAGTTCCGCGGCTCGTCAATATTCTCGCCAACAAGGCGATGATGCTCGCCTACGGCGAAGGCTTGCGAAGAGTGACCGCGCGACACGCGCGTGCAGCGGCGGCCGATACGCCGGCCTCGTTCGCGCTGTCGCGCGCCTGGCTCTGGCTTGCGCTCGCCTGTGCGGCGTTCTCGAGCATTGGCTGGATGATCCTGCGATGAGCCTCATCAACAAGATGCTCCGGGATCTCGACAAGCGCCATGCACCTCAGGGCGGAACGACGGTGCCTGCGGGAGGCCTGTCGCGGCACATGCATCCGGTGCCCGAGCGCGTGCTCGCCTCCGATTTCTTCTGGCGAACCATGGCCATGATGATGCTCTTCGCCGTGGGCTGGGTCGCGTGGCTCGTCTGGCAGCTGATGCCGCGCCCGATAGTCACCGAGCTCGCCTATCAGTCCTCGCGAGGGAAGATCTCCGCGCCGGCCGAGCCTGCGCCGTCGCGTTCCGAATCCGCGCCCGCGCCTCAAGCGGCCGCCCCGCGACCGGCCCCCTCGAGTTCCGCGCCCGATTCGGCAGGCGCGCAGGCGCCTCTGCCGCAACGCTCGGACAGGGTGAATGTGGACATGCTGCGGCTGGCGACCGAGTTGACGACCCCGATTCCACAGCGAAGCTCAAGATCTTCGTCTCCCCGATCCGGTTCGAAAGCTCCCATAGGCGCGGCGAAGGCCGTCGCGGCGCGACCGGCTCCTGCCGGCGATCCCGCTGCCGCACCGGGCAAGATCGACCGGCGTTCGAATACTTCGTCGCGCTCTCGAGCGGAAAGCGAATTTCGCCGTGCGGTCAACCTGGTGAACCAGGGCCGAATCGCCGAAGGGATG
>DATHHZ010000383.1:0-3913 GCA_035316965.1 Burkholderiales bacterium
GTTTCCGATCAGCGTATCGGTCGCGTCGCAGAGGCGAAACTCCGCGCTCCGGCAATACTCGCAATGGCCGCAAGGAAGATATTCTTCCAGCGCCACGCGGTCGCCCTCTTTGATGCCCCAACGTTCCGCCGCGGCCGTCCCGACCTGCGCGACGAAGCCGACGTTCTCGTGGCCGAGGATGAGCGGACCCTTAGCCTTCGGATAGTTGAGGAAATACGGCCAGTCGGCCCCGCACACCCCGGCCGCTTCGATTTTCAGGAGGCCGCCTTCGGGCGGAAGCGGAGGAAGCTCGAACTCGCGCACCTCGGTGCGCTTGCCTTCCAGCGCGACGGCGGCGCGGATCTTCATCTAGATCGAAACGTGCGCGGTGCCCGCTTCGGCGGCGAGCCTTGCTTCTTGCGCGGCGTCCTTGAAGCGCGCCGACGGCGAGACGAAGGACGCGGAGCGCACGCGATGCGTTTCGGGGGCTAGGCCCGGGGGCTCGACGCCTTGCGCGAGCGCGGCCACCGCGTCGAGGAGGCGCCGGCGCGCTTTCACGATGGCGATGTCGGTCGGCGCGAGATACTCGAGCGTACGGTCGGTGATCGGCCCCATGCTTTCCTGGATCGAGGCATCCTGCATGGAGATGCCCTTCACGCCGCTGAAGTAGCGGCCGGTCTTTTGCGCCTCGCGGTCGATCAGGTAATCGTTGTCCTTGTTCGCCGCGGGACGATACGTCCCCGGAATCAGCTCGGCGTAGATGCTCTGGCCGCTCTTGATCGCAGCCCACTCAAGCTCGTTCAGCGGCCGCGTCGGGTGGTGCGACATGCTCCACGCCCAGCAGTTCCCGTCGTCGATCGGCACCCAGGCGTGGCCGTGGAGGGCGTGGTCGCCGTAGGGCGGGATCATCGTGTACCACGGCATGATCCACTGCGTGATGCGCCAGTAGTAATTTCCCGCCTCGGCGCTGCGCCGCGCGCCGATCAAGAGCCCGCCGGGAGATTCCGCCACCTCGAATTTCGGCCGGGCGTCTTTCTGGTAGTGCGCGCCCTTGGTGCCCTTGTGCAGCACATCGGTCTGCATCTCGCCGCTGTGCAGCGACGAGATGTGGCTGGAATCGATGCCACCCTCCATCGCCTGCAGGTAGTTGCATTCCTGCAGGCGCTTGGAGACGAAGTGGTGCGACTGCGGCACGAGCGTCCATTCGAATTCCGGGAAGGGCGGCTTCGCCTCGGGCGGCCCCATGTAGGCCCACACCGCGCCGCCGCGCTCCACGCAAGGGTACGACTTGAGCTTCACCTTCCTGCAGAAACCGCTCTCCTCCGGCTCCGAGGGAACATCGACGCACTGTCCTGTCACGTCGTACTTCCAGCCGTGATAGGTGCAGCGCAAGCCGTTCTCTTCGTTGCGCGCGAACCACAGCGAGGCGCGGCGGTGCGCGCAGAACTCATCGAGCAGCCCCACGCGGCCTTGCGTGTCGCGAAACGCGATCAGGCGTTCCGAGAGCAGCTTCACCCGCACGGGCGGGCAATCGGGCCCGGGCATTTCTTCGGAGAGCAGCGCCGGAATCCAGTAGCGCCGCAAGAGCTGCCCCATCGGCGTTCCGGGCCCTGTTTGCGTCAACAGCTCGTTTTGTGCGCTGGTCACCACGCTTACTTGCCGGGTGCGAAGAAAGCGAGCGTGCGCGCCTCGATGCTCTGGCGCGGCGGCGCGCCCTCGGGGGTGTTCGGGTCGTTGAACGAGCTGTGCGCGGTGAATCGCGCGCGGCCGTCCTTGGCCGACTCGAACACCTTGAAGACGAGCGCTTCGTCGCGCCGCATCCGCGGAAAATAAAACCAGCGGTGATCCGGGTTGTAGCCGATGCGGTAGGTTTCGCCGACGCGGTGGGGATAGCGGCGCTCGGCGCGGATCAGGTCCGCAGGCAGCAGGCTGCGCGCATCCGCGATCGCGAGCGGGTTGGACTGGATCGGCTGGTTGATCGCGCGCCATACCTGGATGATGGCGAAGCGGCGGCGAAGCAGGTCTTCCGCCTCGTCGGGCAGCAGCTCGCGCACGCGCTGCGGCCCCGACCACTCGGTGTAGTCGTTGTGCACGTTAAGCACCGGCTCCCTCACCAGCTTCGCCTCGCGCTCTGCCTCGTCGCCCGAGCGCAGCGTGTGATCGAAGACGACGACGCGCGAGGCGCCGGAGATCTTCTTCACCAGCGCCTCGACCTCGGGGTAGTAGACGCGCTTCAGCTCCTCAGGATCGAAGAAGTCGCGGACCTGCGTCCTGTGCTCCACGAACTCGAAGCCGGTGACCTCGAGATCGAATTCGTCCGCGAGCGGCCGGCCGTCGCGTATCGTCATCTGCCGCACGTCGTGCTCGCCGGAGACGCGGCGGCGGATATTGTTGGGGCCGAAGGTCTCGTTCACCGGTTTCACGCCGGTGTCGATGGTGTAGTGGAGCCCGGCGCTCACCGCGCCGGCTTCGGGTCCAAGGGCCGCTTTTCCGCTCACTCGTGGGACTCGGCCGAGTCGGTCGCGACCACGCTCGCGTCGACGATGTCGCCGCGCTGGAAGAAGTCGTCGATTGCGCGCGGCTCGTGCTGGATCTCCCACCAGTTGTTGTCGAGGTCCTGGAAGTAGAAGCCGTAGGCGTCGTGGCGCTCGAGCACCTTGTTGATTTCTTGTATCCCGTATTTGTCTTTCAGCCGGTGAGCCTCGGCGTGCGCCCGGTCGACTTCCGCGCGCGTGACGACGTTCAAACCCCAGTGGGTGAGGACGTGCTGGTTGGGGACCTTCTCTCCGATGCATACGGCGACGACGTACATCCCCGTCCTCAGACGCAGCATCATGGCGGGCCTTGCGTGGCGTACCACTTCCAGCCCGAGAAATTCCTCGTAGAAGCGCCGCGAGTTCGCGAGGTTCTTGCACATCAAGGTGCCGTGCGAGAGCAACATCGGATTGACGATCGACGACTTGTTCTTTTGCGGAGCGGCGAGGACCTGCGTCATATCTCTCCCCAAATCGGCTTCGGGCAATTATAGCCCCGGTCCGACACGCTTTCCCCCGGAGGCAGGGCTCTGATAGTCTCTCCGCGAGGAGGAATCATGAGACGGACCACGGCAGTTCTCCTGGGGGTGCTGACGCTCGCCACGAGCGCGGCAGCGCAGGAATTCCCCTCGAAACCGGTACGCCTCGTCGTCCCGTTTCCCCCGGGAGGCCCGCTCGACATCGCAGGGCGCCTGATCGGAAAGGAGTTGCAGGACCGCTGGGGACAGCCGGTCATCGTCGAGAACAAGCCCGGAAGCACCATCGGGCCCGAGTACGTCGTCAAGAGCGCGCCGGACGGCTACACGCTCCTCATCATCAGCTCGACCCCGCTCGTAACGCTGCCGCACCTGCAAAAGGTGCCCTACGACGTGTTGAAGGATCTGGTCGGCGTGACGCAGACCACGCTCCTCACTTATGCCTTCGTCGTCAATTCCGCGACCGGGATCGGCTCGATCCAGGATTTGATCGCCCGGGCGAAGAAAGAGCCCGGGCGGCTCAATTACGCCAGCGCCGGGAACGGCTCCGGGCAGCACCTCTACGTGGAGCTCCTGAAGAGCGCCGCAGACATGAACCTCACCCACGTGCCCTACAAGGGCGCAGCGCCAGCGCTCCAGGCCGTGCTTTCCGGAGAACCGGGCATGATGCTCGACGTGACCGTCGCCGTTGTACCGCACGTTAAGGCGGGCAAGCTGCGCGCCCTCCTGGTCACCGGCAGCACGCCGCTCGAGCAGCTGCCGGGCGCGGTTCCCTTCGATTCGCTCTTTCCAGGACTCGGCATCCCGGGATGGCACGGGGTATTCACCACAGGCGGAACACCGAGGCCGGTGCTCGACAAGCTCGCCGCGGACATTCGCTCGGTGCTGCAGATCCCGGCGGTGGCGAACCGCTTCCGCGAGCTG
>DATHHZ010000384.1:0-4781 GCA_035316965.1 Burkholderiales bacterium
AACGCGTGTGCGCGGCGGCGAGCTCGGGGTGGACGGCGAGCACGCGCTTGCGAAGCTCGATCAGGTACGGGTCGCGCACGCCGTGCTCGATCAATCCGCGCACCGTCTCGAGCAGGTATTCGGCGGGTGTTCCGAGCTGGCCGCGCGCGCTCACCAAGGTCTTGATCACCGTTTCGAGCGGCAGCTTGCCGGCGTAGTTGGGGTGCGAGCGGTTGACGAAAAAGGCTACCGCCCGCAGCGTTTCCCCGCCCGAGTCGACCTTCGCCCAGCGCGGTGCGTAGGCGCCGAGCACCATTTCGCGCCGCCACAGCAGGCGTAGCTCGTCCGCCGCGTGGTGACCCGCTATGCGATACGTCACGCCGCGGCAGCTGCCGCCCGAATCGAGACCGAGCACGAGCCCGGGCCTTTGCAGCGAGCCGCGGTTGACGTGCGACCACAGGCAGAAGCTGCGGTGAAAGCCGTGCAGCCGCGCGACGCGCCGCTCTTCGTAATGGACGATCGGGTTCCAGACGAGCGAGCCGTAGCCGAACAGCCAAACATCCGCGCCCGGCTCGTGCCGGTCGAGAACTTCCCGCAGCGAGGCTTCCTGCTCCGCGTCGGAGAGCACCCGCACCTCCGGATTGAACCTGCGAAACGTCGCCCGCAACAGGTCGTTCTCGAGATCGGCGCGGGTGAGGGACACGCTACGCGGCTCTCGCCGAGGGGCGCGATGCTCGGAATGCGGCGATCAGCTCGGCTTGTTTTTTCTTCGCCTCATCCAGATGGCGCCGCTTGACGTGGCCGAAGCCGCGGATGTGCTCGGGTACGCTCGCGATCTCAACCGCGAGCTTTTGGTTCTCGCCGTCCAGGTGCTCGAGCAGTTCGGCGACGGTCGCCTCGTACTCGCCGATCAGCCGCCGTTCGGTCTTGCGCTCCTCGCTCATCCCGAAGACGTCGAACGGCGTGCCGCGCAAGCCCTTCAATTTCGCGAGAATGCGGAACGCCGCCATCATCCAGGGGCCGAACTCCGACTTCCTCGCCTCACCGGTGCGCGGATCGGGCTTGTTGAGGATCGGCGGAGCAAGGTGGAATTTCAGTTTGTAGCCGCCTTCGAACATGCCTTCGATCTTTTGCCTGAACCCGGGATCGGAATACAGGCGTGCCACTTCGTATTCGTCTTTGTAGGCCATGAGCTTGAAGTAGTATCGCGCGACCGCCTCGGTGAGCGCGGTGCCGCCGGTCTTGTGCGTTTCCACTGACCGCACCCGCTCGACCAGCTTGCGATATCGCTCTGCATAGGCCCTGTCCTGGTAGCCGGCGAGGAACTCGACGCGGCGCGCGATCAGCTCATCCAGACTCCGCGAGAACGCCAGTGAGATGGGAATGACTTCCGCGGGCGTCGCAAGCCGTTCCACCCGCGCGAGGTCGACCGCGGCGCGACGGCCCCACATGAAGGCTTTTCGGTTGAATTCGACCGCCACGCCGTTCAGCTCGATCGCGCGCATAAGCGACGCGTCCAGGAGCGGGATCCAGCCTTTCTGGAAAGCGTAGCCAAGCATGAGCATGTTGGTGGCGATGGCGTCGCCCAAGAGCGCCGTGGCGAGCTTCCCGGCCGGTACGAAATCGACGTTTTCTGCGCCCGCGGCATCGACGATGTCCGCCCGCATGTCGGTTCCGGGAAGCTGCAAGTCGGGATTTCTCACGAATTCGGCCGTCGGGGAAATAGTGGCGTTGATCACGACCCGGGTGGTCCTGTCGTTCATCTTCGAAAGGGCCTCGGAGCCCGAAGTCACGACGAGATCGCAGCCGAGTACGAGGTCGGCGGCGCCGGTGCCGACGCGCACCGAATGGAGTTCCTCGGGCGAGGGCGCGATCCTCACGTGCGACATCACCGGGCCGAATTTTTGGGCGAGGCCGCTCATGTCGAGCACGGTGGCGCCCTTGCCTTCGAGGTGCGCCGCCATCGCCAAGATCTGGCCGATGGTGATCACGCCCATTCCGCCGATTCCCGTGACGAGGACCCCGAAGGGGTGATCGAGAGCGTTGTGCCTCGGTTGCGGCAGGAACGCAAATTCCGCTTCCCCTTCCGGCGACGCCGCCTTGCCCTTCTTCAGATTGCCGCCTTCGACCGTGACGAAGCTCGGGCAGAATCCCTTCAGGCAGGAGTAGTCCTTGTTGCAGGAGGACTGGTTGATGGTGCGCTTGCGACCGAACTCGGTCTCGAGCGGCTCGACCGAAAGGCAATTCGACTGGACGCTGCAATCGCCGCAGCCTTCGCAGACGAGCTCGTTGATCACCACGCGTTTCGGCGGATCCGGAAATTCGTCGCGTTTCCTGCGGCGGCGTTTCTCGGTCGCGCAGGTCTGCACGTAGATGATCGCCGAAACGCCTTTTTTCTCGCGCAACTCGCGCTGCACTGCGTCGAGGTGCTCGCGCGGCCGGAACGTCACGCCCGGCGCCCAGTCGAGGCCGGCCGGCAGCGGCTCTTTCTCGTCCACGACCGCGACGATCGGGCTCACGCCCTCGGCGGCGATCTGGCGCGAGACTATTGCCGGGTCGAGCGGCCCGTCGATGTGCTGGCCGCCGGTCATGGCCACCGCATCGTTGTAGAGGATCTTGTAGGTCATGCTGACCCCGGCTGCGACTGCGGCGCGGATCGCGAGCAGCCCGGAGTGGTAATACGTCCCGTCGCCGATGTTGGCGAATGCGTGCGGGCAGTGGGTGAAGGGAGCCTGCCCGATCCAGGGCGCGCCTTCTGCGCCCATGTGAGTGAACGTCGAGGTGTTGCGGTCCATCCAGACCGCCATGAAGTGGCAACCGATGCCAGCCATGGCGCGGCTGCCCTCGGGAACCTTGGTCGAAGTGTTGTGCGGGCAGCCGGAGCAGAAGTAGGGGAGGCGACTCGCCACGACGCGCGGCCTGGCGAGGGCCTTGTCCTTGAATTCGAGGTAGGCGATGCGCTCCCGGTAGCGATCGCCCATTCGCCGGTCGAGCCCGAGTTTCGCCAAGCGGCTCGCTAGCGCCTTGGCGATCAGCGCGGCGGACAGCTCGTAATGAGCGGGGAGCAGCCAGTTGCCGGCGGGCTTGCCCTCGGCGATCGACCACTCGCCGTTGTCGTCGAACTTGCCGACCACGCGTGGCGCGCGCATACCCTCGCGCCAGTTGTACAGCTCTTCCTTGATCTGGTACTCGATGACCTGGCGCTTTTCCTCGACCACGAGGATCTCTTCGAGCCCTTCGGCGAACTTGCGCGCGCCCTGCGGCTCGAGCGGCCAGGACATCGCCACCTTGTAGAGGCGGATCCCGGCCTCGCGCGCGACGCTTTCGTCGATGCCGAGATCGGCGAGCGCCTGCAGGGTGTCGCCGAAAGACTTGCCGGTGGTGATGATGCCGAAACGGGCCCGCGGGCTGTCCCAGACGATGCGGTCGAGCCGGTTCGCGCGGCAGTAGGCGAGCGCCGCGTAGACCTTGTAGTCGAGCAGCCGCGCCTCCTGCTCGAGAAATGCGTCCGGCCAGCGGATGTTGAGTCCCCCCGGCGGCATCGCGAAGTCGGGCGTGACGATCTTCACTCGCTGCGGATCGATCTCCACCACCGCGCCCGACTCGACCACGTCCGTCACGCATTTGAATGCCACCCAGCAGCCGGAGAAACGCGACATGGCGAAGCCGTGCAGACCGAGGTCCAGATATTCCTGGACGCTCGCGGCGTTGAGCACCGGGATGCAGCAGGCCTTGAAGACGTGCTCGCTCTGATGCGCCAGGGTCGAGGATTTCGCCGCGTGGTCGTCGCCCGCGAGGACGAGCACTCCGCCGTGCTTGGACGTTCCCGCGGAGTTGGCGTGCTTGAAGACGTCGCCGCAGCGGTCCACTCCCGGCCCCTTGCCGTACCACATGGCGAACACGCCGTCGTACTTTGCGTCCGGATACAGGTTCACCTGCTGTGCGCCCCAAATCGAGGTGGCGGCGAGGTCCTCGTTTACGCCCGGCTGGAATTTGACGTGATGCTCGTCGAGGAACTTGCTCGCCTTCCAAAGCGCCTGGTCGAAGCCGCCGAGCGGCGAGCCGCGATAGCCGGAAATGAATCCTGCGGTGTTCAGGCCCGCGGCCAGATCGCGGACCCGCTGCAGCATCGGCAGGCGCACCAGCGCCTGCGTACCGGTCATGAAGGCGCGGCCGGACCGCAGCGTGTATTTGTCGTCGAGAGTGGCTTCGTGATGGGGGGCGGGAGCGTTCATGTGTTCCCTGTGGCCGGGTCGCTCGCTACGGGCGTGAGGCGGAGCATGCCTCCCATTTTACGCGCCTTGATTTGACCGAACGGAGGTCGGTGGGTTCGGGGATCTCAGGGGGCGAGCCAGCGCCCGATTGCCGCGCTCGTTTCCGCCGGGCGCTCCATCGTGGAGAGATGGCCGCACTCCTCCACGATTTCGAGCCTGGACCCGGAAATTCCCGCGGATAATTCCTCGTGGAGGGCTAGCGGCGTCAGGGCGTCCTGCCTGCCGCACATGACGAGCGTCGGGCAGGCGATACGCGGCAGCAGCGGCAGGCTGTCGCTTCGGCTGATGATCGCGCGCTCCTGGCGGATGAAGGCATCCCTGCCGGTATTCTTGGCCATCTTCCTGATAGTAGACGCTAACTCCCGGTTCGCGAGCTGCGACGGATGGATCAGCAACGGGAGCAGGACGTCGGTGATTCCGAGAAAGCGCCCGCGCCCGGCCAGTGAGATCAAGTCCCTGCGCCTCCGGATCTGCTCGGGCGTGTCGGCTCGCGCGGTGGTGTCGAGCAGCGCGAGCTTCAGGATGCGG
>DATHHZ010000385.1:0-2241 GCA_035316965.1 Burkholderiales bacterium
CGACTTCCAGTGCGTTTCGATCTCCCGCCGGCCGGGATACTTCGAACCCTTCGACGACCAATAATCCCACACCCCGAGCCCGCCCTCCCCGAGCTCGGCCTGGATCGCCATGCCGATCTCGATCCATTCCTCATAACCGCAATCGGACGAGAGGACCGCGAGCGCCGATTCGACCTTGCCGCGCTGATCTGCGGGCGGCGCAGTCCTGGCCGGAAGTTCGCGCCGCTTGCCCTTGGCCTGGTCGACCGTCGCGCGCAGGCGCCTCAGCGTCTTCTGGTCGATCGCGTTGACGACCTCGGGCGTTCCCGGGAACTGCGCGCCCGTCACCGTGAAAAATTGCCGGCCGCAGAAGACCTCGACGCCGATGTCGTTGGACTTGAACGATTCGGTTTCCCCCAGCACATAGACATGCACGCCGCGGCGCGAGGGCGAGTACTCGGCGAAACTCGAGCAAGCGCGAATCATGTCCATCGCGCGGCCCGAGATCTCCCCGGACTTGTCGTCGATCACATTGTCCAGGTCGATGCCGATCAGTCCGTCGCCGGGCAGGAACGCGAAGCCGACGCCGTCGTACCCGCCGCGGGATCTTGTCTCGAGTGCGAAGTCGAACGTCGTCAGCGCGCGGCGATCGGCATCATCGCCCTGCTTGCCGACCCGGCGCGCGCCGCTCGCGTAATACGGCATCTTCGCCGGCTTCTTCTGGCCCTCTTTGGATTCGTACCGCCATACCAGCCACTGCGTACGGCTCTTGAGAGCCTCGGGGACCATGATCTAACCGCCATGCTTCGGACGGCAGTTCCCCAAGTAACTCCAGGGGTGCGTTTCGCCCGGCGCGTTGCTCGTGCCCTGATGCGAATACTCGAGCGCCCTCACCTGCGGCCCGGAGATCCCGAACACCTGCACCGCGCCGGCGCGGTCGATCGGCGTGCCGGTCGGATGCGCGATTGAATCGGTCGATAGCGCCGATAACATCAGCGGCGCGCAATCGGCGAGCGCAGCGTGTCGCTGTTCGACGCATGAAGGATCCGGCGGCTTCCCCTCGACGACCTGCCACCGCGCGGAGCTCCAGCGGTCGCGCCGATGGATGAGTCTGAGCTTGCGCAGCCGCGTGAGCGCGTAATAGGCCGTCGCCCTCGGAAGATTCAATGCGAGGATCGCATCGCCGATCTTCGTGCCGGGATGCTGCCGGATGAACTCGAACAAATCGGCCGGCGCGCCTTCCGGCAGGCCCTCGCGCGAGCGCGGCACCGGCGCCCTACTTCGCGATCTTCAAGGGATAGATTCCCGCGGCGCTCGCCTGCTCGGCGAGATCCTTTACGATCGCGACCGCCTCGGCGAACTCGCGTTGGATGCGCGTCCTCTCGTCCTCCGGGTTGAGCGGCTTCGGCCGCTCGTGCGCGAGCTCGTCGGCCATGAAGAAAAGAATGTCGGTGCGCCTACAGAACCGCGCGAGCGAAAGGATCTGCCCGAGCTTTAGGTTCTGATCCCCCTGCGGATTCACGCAGGCCTTCAACCAGGCATAGGCCGATTCCGGCTTCAGGTCCGGCCGGAGAAAAGCCGCGCACTCCTTGAAGCTGTGCTCGCTGCCGGCGATCATCTGCTGCAGCGCGTCGAATTCGTCGTCGTAGAAGAGCTTCATAGTGCCCTCCCATAAAAATTATGGGTTGTTAGGGGTGCGTGCTGCAGGGCAAAAAAAGAGAATGCAAAAAAATCCCCCGGAGCGGGAGGTTGCCCCGGGGGACGGAGGCTCCGCCACCCCATCCACGACAGAGGAGGAGGAACTGCGAGGCGGCGAAGAAGAGAACGGCAAGGAAATATCATGCGCGTGCGCTTTCCGGCACGTACAGCCTTGCGATCTTGCGCAGGGTATCTATGCGCGGCGAAACGCTGCCTGATTTGATGTCCCGGATGGTGGTGCTGGGGACGCCGCAGGCTTCCTGCAGCTCCATCAAACTCCGCTCGTCTGCCCGCAGTTTTTCGATGACGAAATCGTAGATGTCGAACATTTCCGGATTATCAAGCGAAATTTCGCTCGTTGTCAAGCGGCAAATCGCTCGCCGAGCCGTGCAAACTATCCGCGCTCAAAAAGAATGGGTAACGAGGCGAATGACTACAGGGGAATCCAGGCTGATGGAGACCGTCCACATTCTGGCCGCGAACCTGAACCGTTTAGTCGAGTGGGCCAAGGTGCACAAGAAGGAATTAGCCTCGAACAAGAAGCTCGGGGATAAGGTCGGCTTG
>DATHHZ010000386.1:0-9176 GCA_035316965.1 Burkholderiales bacterium
GCGCTGATTTCCTGGCGAGGGGATCAGAAGAAGACCGAGGACAACGCCGACATGAAGTCGCTGATCGACAACTTCAAGCTGCAGGATGCGACGCTTCTCGAGCCGGTGCGCGAGTTTCCGGAATATACCGTGGTCATGACTACGCTCTGGCCCAACCTCATCATCCAGCAGCAGTCGAACACCCTGGCGATGCGTCAGCTCATCACACGCGGCCCGGCGGCGTTCGAGCTCGCCTGGACTTATTTCGGCTACGCCACCGACGACGAGGAGATGACCCGGCGCAGGTTGCGGCAGGCGAACCTCATGGGACCGGCGGGATTCGTCTCGATCGACGACAGCGAAGTGATGAAGTTCTCTCAAAGCGGCGTCGGTCCGTACCCTCAAGGTGCCGGAGTCATGGAGATGGGCGGGCGCGACTGGAAGGACGAGCAGCACATGGTGACAGAATCCGTGATCCGCGCCTTTTACGCCTATTACCGCCAGGTCATGGAGATCTAGCAATTTGTTATTCATCAGTAAAATTCTAGAAATCGAACGTTCGTTCTTTTTTGTAACGTGAGTACAGCGGAGCGCTATCTGACCCTGAATTCCGGGGACCTGCGCCTAGAGCTGGAAGAGCTTTATGCCGCGTACACCGCCTGCCTCGACGAGGAGCGCTTCGAGGAATGGCCGGAATTCTTCGTCGAGCAATGTCTCTACAAGATCGTTCCGCGCGAAAACTTCGAGCGCGGGCTGCCGCTCGCGACCTGGCTTTGCGAGAGCAAGGGGTATCTCGCCGACCGGGTCACCGCAATCCGCAAGACCGCGGTGTACGCGCCGCGTTACATGCGCCGCATGGTGAGCGGCATTCGCGTCCTCGGCTGGAAAGAAACCGTGCTCGAGGTACGCGCAAACTATGTCGCGCTCGAGACGCTGCAGGACGAGCTCACGCGGGTCTTCAACACCGGTCAATATCGCGACAAGTTGGTCGTCGAGGAGGGCAGGTTAAAATTCAAGGAAAAGCTCTGCATCTTCGACAGCCTCCTCGTCCCGAACAGCCTGATCTATCCCCTTTGACATGAGCGAGAACTGGGTCAAAGTCGCCGACGTCTTTGATGTTCCCGAAGACGGGACGCTGCTCGTCAATCTCGGCGTGGAGCCGGTGTGCCTGTACAACCTCGGCGGGAAAATTTTCGCCACGCACGACACCTGCACTCACGGACAGGCGAGCCTCGCCGATGGCTTCATCGAGGGCGAGGAGATCGAATGCCCGCTGCACCAGGGGAAGTTTCACATCGCGACTGGCAAGGCCGTCGGCGTCCCCTGCACCGAGGACATTCGCACCTATGCCGTGAAGATCAAAGACGGTGCGGTGCTGCTCAAGGAATAGCGAGGCCGTGGAAAGACTGTCCCTGACCCTTGCCATCGGCGACTACGAGCACACGCGCGACCTCGCCACGGGACAAGTGCCTGTTCAGGGCGTGAGCCTCAACGTGCTCAATCTGCCGCCGGAGGAAGCATTCTTTCGCTTCACTTTTTTCCGGGAATGGGAAGTGTCGGAAATGTCCATGGGCAAGTACGTGTCTTTGCGCTCGCAGGAGGACAACAGCATCAACGCGATCCCCGTGTTCCCGTCGCGGGTGTTCCGACAATCGATGATCTACGTGCGCGACGACGGCAAGATCGACCGCCCGGAGCAGTTGAAGGGCAAACGTATCGGGATTCCGGAGTGGGCGCAGACGGCGGTGATCTACTCGCGCGGTTACCTCACTCACCAGGCCAAGGTGCCCCTCGCCTCGGTCGAGTGGGTCCAGGCGGGAGTGAACCAAGCAGGGCGCGTTGAGAAAGTGAAACCGAAGTTGCCTGAAGGAGTGCGGCTCCGCCCGGAGCCCCAACACTCTCTGAACGACATGCTGCTGGCTGGGGATATCGACGCCGTGCTCTCCGCGCGGCCCCCGCGCGGTTTCGGCAGCGGGATCCGGCGGCTGTTTCCGGATTACGAAGCGATCGAAGCAGCCTATTTCAGGGAGACCGGGATCTTTCCCATCATGCACGTGATCGTGATCAAGACCGAAGTACTGGAGCGCCACCCCTGGCTCGCGATGAATCTCTACAAGGCCTTCGAGGAAGCGAAGCGCCGCTCGGTGGAGCGTCTTTCCGACATCACGGCTTCGCACGCGCCGCTCGCCTGGCTTGCGCCGTACACCGAGCGGATGAAAGGCCTCTTCGGCGAGGACTTCTGGCCTTACGGGCTGGAGAAGAACCGCACCACGCTTCAGGCTTTCGTCGATTTTGCATTCGAACAGGGTGTGTGCCACAGGCGCCTCGAGCTCGAGGAATTGTTTCCCAAACAGGTGTTGACCTCGTTCAAAGTATAAAAATGGGCGCCGACGCGATCTGGATCACCGAAGCCGAAGTCGTCCAGCTGATGGACCTCAAGGACGCGATCGTCGCTCTCGAGGCCGCACTGCGCGAGGAAGCGCGCGGCGAAGCGCACAACATGACGAAGACGCTGCTGCAATACGGAAAGAACAACCTGCATGCGATCGGCGGGAAGCTCGGGAATCTGGTGGGCACCAAAACGTGGACTCACACCCAGGGCGGCACCTGCCCGCTGCTGCTGCTCTGGAGCGCAGAGGACGGCTCACTCGTCGCGGTGATCGAGGCGTTCGCGCTGGGAAACTTGCGCACCGGGGGCATCTCGGGGGTGGCCGCGGACTGGATGGCGAGGCAGGATGCCAAGGTGATGGCGATCGTCGGGACGGGCAAACAGGCGCTCGCCCAGCTCGGCGCGATGCTGGCGGTGCGGCCCATCGAACGGCTGCAAATTTACAGTCCTCGCACGGAGTCGCGCCAAGCGTTCGCCGGGAAAGCGCGCGAGGAGTTCGGCATCGAGGCCGCGAGCTGCGCCTCTGTCAGCGAGGCATGCCGGGGAGCGCAAATCGTGACGCTCGTGACACGGGCGGCGCAGCCTTTTCTCACCGCAGCGATGCTGGAAAAAGGCGCTCACTTGAATGCCGTGGGCGCGATCGCGCCGGACCGGGAGGAATTCGCGCAGGACGTCTTTGCGCGCACCACGATCGTCGCCGTGGATAATCTTTCCGGCGTGCAGCAG
This sequence comes from Burkholderiales bacterium, assembly GCA_035316965.1. Classification (GTDB taxonomy): domain Bacteria; phylum Pseudomonadota; class Gammaproteobacteria; order Burkholderiales; family SG8-39; genus VBDM01. The sequence goes on from DATHHZ010000386.1 coordinate 3,095, forward strand.
CTCTCGCGCGAATTCATGACTCGATACGTTTCGTCGGGGTGGGAGGAAGTGATGCCGCTCTCTCGGCTCGTCGCCTCGGGTCGCAGGCGCTCGGGCGCGGACGACGTGTCGCTCTTCAAAGCGATGGGCATGGGCATTTCCGATCTTGCTCTCGGGGTGGAGTTGCTGAAACGGGCGAGCGAGCGCGGAGCGGGCCGCGTCGTTCCCCAGCCGAAAAAGCAGAAGCCGCGGCTTGCTCGGGCGAAGAGCGCGGTTTAAGGAGTAGGATTCAACCTCGATCGAGGAGCTTGCCATGAACGAATTCAGAAAGGACTTCCAGCATATGCAGGGGCGGTTTCTGGACCGCTCGGGCCGGGATGCGCGGGACGACAACAGCTACTGGGCGCCGATCGTCGTCACGAAAGACGAGATCGACGCCGAAGCCGAGCGGCTGGCGAGCCTGCCGCGGCCGGCGAACGGCCGGCGCGAGTCGCTGATCGTGCATCCGCTCGCCGAGGCCAATGCGCCGGGCTTCGCCCCCGGGATCCAGGTCAAGCTAGCCGTGCTGAAACCGGGCGAGAAGACCGCGGCGTTCCGGCACAACGCCACCGAGGTGAATTTCTGCATCGCCGGCTCGGGCCACACGCTGGTTGCGGGGAAGCGCATCGCCTTCGCGCAGTACGATGTGTGGAACCATCCCTCCTACGCAGTCTACCGTCACGTCAACGACGGCAAGGATCTTCAGGTCAGGCTGACCTATTCGAACGTGCCCCTTCTTCAGCACATGCAGGTCTATCTTCCGGAGGACGAGCCGGCCGCCGAGCTGCACTCGGTGGAGGACGCGGAGGACAAGGCGCGGTCGGGCGATGCGCGCCGCAAGAGTCCCTACGGGATGATCCGCATCGGCGCGGACGGCGGCATGCTGATGCCGTACGAAATTCTCATCAATCCGGAGGCCGTGGTCTCCAAGCCCCTGCATTTTCCCTGGAAGGAAGTGAAGCGCCAGCTCGACAAGCTCGAGGCGCTCGGGAAAGAGTACGCCGGGCGCAGGCTCTACATGATGTACAACCCCGTCACCGGCCGCACCAACGGCATCACGCCGAACTTCTTCGCCACCATGACGATTCGCCCGCCGAAGATCGTCGACCGGCCGCACCGCCATGTTTCCGCCGCGATCAACTACTATTTCCACGGTAAAGGGTATTCGATGGTCGCGGGCAATCGCTACGAATGGGCCGCGGGGGACCTCATGCTCTCCGCCCCGGGATGGGCGGTGCACAACCACGCTTCTTACGACGATTACGTATACGAGCTCACCATCCAGGACCAGCCGCTCAATATCTTCATGGAGTCCCTGCTTTGGCAGGAGAACATGAAGAAACCTGCGGCGCTCCTCGGGAGCGAACCGGGTTTCGAGACCAACCGCGGGAAGGCAGCGGCATAGTTCCCTGGCTGGCCGGACGATCGGTCGTGGACCTCAAGGATATCAAGCTCTACGTCGACGACCGACCCGAAGAGGGCGCGTTCCGCGTTCATCGGGATCTCTTCGCCGATCCCGAGCTTTTCGAGCTGGAGCAGAAGTACATCTTCGAGCGCACCTGGGCATTCCTCGCCTTCGAGTCGCAGCTCGCCAAGCCGCACGACTACATCGCAACCCACATCGGCCGCGTGCCGGTGTTGGTGACGCGCGACGACGCGGGAAATCTCGGCGCGTTCCTGAACGTGTGCCGGCACAAGGGCACGCTGCTCGCCCGAGCCGAGTCGGGCAACCGCAAGTACCACGTGTGCAACTACCACGGCTGGGCCTACGATTCGGGCGGCAGGAACATCGACGTCAAGGACCGGAAAAGCGCTTGCTACGGCGCAGCGTTTGACGCCGAGGACCACGATCTGGTGCCGCTGGCGCGCTTCGCCAACTACAAAGGACTGCTCTTCGGAAGCCTCAGCGCGGACGTGCCGGCGCTCGAGGACTACCTCGGAGAGCTGAAATTCTTCCTCGATCTCGCTTTGGAGCAGGGCCCGCGCGGGATGGAATGCGTGCCGGGCCGCATCACCTACACGTTCGATGCCAATTGGAAACTACAGATGGACAACGGTGTCGACCAGTACCATCTGACTTCGACGCACACGAGCTTCATGGAAGTGGTGCGGCAGCGCGAGAAGGCAAAGACCGGAAATCAGGCGGCGCGCGCCTTCGACTGGGACAAGCGCCTGGCGCAGGACGGGGGCAGCTTCAACTTCGAGCACGGACACGCGGCGATCTGGCTCAACCAGGCGCAGCCGGAGCGGCGGCAGGTCTACGCGGGCATAGAAGAAATCCGAAAGCGCGTCGGAGGAACACGCGCCGAGTGGATGCTCAAGCTCCGGAATATCGTGGTTTTTCCCAATATGCAGATCGCCGACTCCACGTCGCTTCTCCTGCGCACGTTCCGGCCACTTGCGGTGAACAAGACCGAGATGCGCGTTTATTGCATGGCGCCGGTCGGCGAGCCGCCCGCGCAGCGCGCCTGGCGTCTTCGCCAGTTCGAGGATTTCTTCAACGTGAGCGGCCTGGCGACCCCGGACGATACCAGCGTGTACGAGGACAGCCAGGCCGGGTTCGCCGCGCCGATTTCCTGGTTGCAGGGGTATCAGCGCGGAATAGGAGCGAACGAACCTGGGGCGAACGCGTTCGCGCGCGAGATCGGCATCAAGCCGGTGGCGAGCCTGCAAGGCCCGTACATGATCCAGACCGAGACCTGCTTTCACGCGCCGTATCGCGAATGGGCGCGGTTGATGCAGGCCGGCGTCTCGGGCGAAAGACCCTACCCGCGCTGAAGATGGCCGACTCCCTCGAGATCGGCCGCGATGTTCTCGTTCGCGAAGCCGTCTTTCTCGATGAACAACGCTGGGACGAATGGCTCGCGCTCTTCACCGAAGACTGCGAGTATTGGATACCGACCTGGCGCACGGAAGAGACTCTGACCTCCGATCCCCAGGCCGAGATCTCGCATATCTACTATGCGAACCGCGCTGGATTGGAGGACCGCATCGTGCGCATCCGCTCGGGACGCTCGCCCGCCTCCGTGCCGCTTCGCCGCACCACGCACATCGTCGGCAACGTGCTCATCGCCGGGGCGGAAGGAAAATCGCTCATCCGGCTGCGTTCCAGCTGGACCAGCCACGTGTTCGATCCGCACCACAAGAGAACCGACGTCTTCTTTGGCCACGCTCATTACGAGCTGCGCCGCAAAGGCAAGGCGTGGCTGATCGCGAAGAAGAAAACCATCCTGCAGAACGATTATCTGCCTTCGATGGTCGACATCTACTGCGTTTAGATCGGGGCGGGCGGGCGTGAATCGGCATACCGTTTTCATCTGCCACGATTACATGCTCGTCGAGGTGCTGGACGAGATCGAGTCGCGCCTCGTAAAGCTCGGCATTGAAGTTGTGCGCGGTGCGCAGACCGTGCCGGGAAAAAAGCTCGACTATCCGAAGGAGCGCCACGCGGAGCTTTTCGGGCGTGCTGAAGTGACGATGTTCAGCTCGCGCTCGATCTGCTCGCGCGAAATCATGCTCGCGGCGCCGCGCCTTCGCGGCATCGTCAACCCGACGATCGGCCTGGAAACGGTGGATCTCGCGGCCGCGAACGAGCTCGGCGTCATCGTCGGGCACGGAGCAACGCCGGAAAACTTCCTCGGCATGGCAGAGGCGACGGTGATGCTGATCCTCATGCTCATGTATCAGCCCAGGGCGACGGAAGACGTGCTGCGCGGCAGACGATCGCGGCCGAAACCCACGGCAAAGGACGCCTGGGCGCGGATGCTGCGTGGCCGCACGGTCGGCGTCATCGGCCTGGGGCGGATCGCGCGGGGCGTGGTCGAACGGCTCTCGGGGTTCGGCGTGAATCTCATCCCCTTCGATCCCTTCGTGGGACAGGGCAAGGCGCCGGCGGGAGTCGAGATGACGGATTTGGACACGCTGCTGCGCTCGAGCGATGTCGTCGCGATGCTCGTCAGCATCACGCCTGGATCGCGGGGCATGCTGGGCGAACGCGAGCTCGCGCTGATGAAACCCTCGGCGTATCTCGTGAACACCTCGCGCGGCGAGGCGATCGACGAAGGCGCGCTCTATCGTGCGCTCAAGGGGAAACGCATCGCGGGCGCGGCGCTCGACAGCTTCGCCGTCGAACCTCTTCCCGATAACAGCCCGCTGCGTCAACTCGAGAATGTGATTCTCACGCCGCATATGGTGGGCCACACCCAGGACGTGTTCGCTTCCTTTCCACCCGCGGCGGTCGAGAACATCACGCGCATCCTGCGCGGGGAGCCGCCGCTCTACTGCAAGAACCCGGAGATCATCCCGGCGTGGAAGCGCCGCCTGGCGAATCTCGGCGCCTGAGCAGCGCCGCACCGAATCACAGGTCTGGCTTGATGCCTGCGTCCTTGGTGATCTTCGCGTATTTCACCAGGTCCGCTTTCATGACTTCCATGTAACGCTCGGGCGTGGTGCCGACGGGCGAAAGGCCTACCGAATTGAGCCGGTCCTTCACGACCTGCGGGTCCTGAAGCACGCGGTTGATCTCGGCGTTCAACCGGTCGACGATGGGGCGCGGCGTTCCCGCCGGAGCGAGCACGCCGAACCACACGTCGATCGAATACCCCGGCAGCGGGCCCGCTTCGGCGATGGTCGGCACATCGGGCAGCAGGGACGTGCGTGTCTCGCTCGCCACAGCGAGCGCACGCAGCTTGCCCGACTTGAAGTGCGGCACGAGCGAGCTCATCGAGGCGATAGAAAAAGTCACCTCGCCGGTCAAAAGCGCCGGGACGAGGAAGGCCGCGCCCTTGTAGGGCACGTGCGTGATCTCGATTCCCGTCATGGTCCTCAAGAGCTCGGCGCCCAGGTGATGCGGCGTTCCGATGCCCGCAGTCGCGTAGGTGGAGCCCGGGTGCGAGCGCGCGTACGCCAGGAATTCCTTGACGTTGGTCACGGGTAGATTCGCATTCACCGTGAGCACGAAGGGAATCGTGGCCACCAGCGTGACCGGCTCGAAATCCTTGATCGGGTCGTACGGAAGTTTCGAGAAGAAGCTCACGTTGAGGACATGCGTGTTCGAGGATAGCAGCAGCGAGTACCCGTCGGCGGGCTGCCTGGCGACGAACTCGGTGCCGACGTTGCCGCCCGCCCCGGGCTTGTTCTCCACGACCACCGGCTGTCCGAGGTTCGCCTGTAGGCGCTCGGCGAATACGCGCGCGAGCAGATCGTTCGCGCCTCCGGGCGGCAGCGGCACGGTGAATCGGATCGGCCGGCTCGGCCAGGCGGCCTGCGCTGCTGCCTCGTCGGCAGGCAGCACCAACACAACGCCCAAGGTCAGTGTGATTAAGACTCGCGCTGTATACATTGACCTCCTCCGTTTATCTCTTCTTCGCCGCTCAGCGCTTCTGGCTCGCGCCCGAGCCGCCCATGTTGGTGTCGTATCCCGGGGCGACGCGAACGTCGACGACGCACACCGCTCCGTTCCGCGCGGCCTGGATTCCTTTCTCGAGCGCGGGCGCGAGCTCCGACGCTTTCGCGACCGGGCCGATGCCCTCCGCGCCCTGCGCGCGCGCCATCATCGCGATGTCGATGTCCGGTCCGCTGATGCGCTGGCCGATCCAGCGGTTCTCCACCGGGCGCGAGCGCTCTTTCGCGACGCGCTCCTGGTGCAGCTCGTCGTTGAAGAAGGAACGGTTGTTGGCGACGAGGATGAGACAGGGAATACCGTAGTGCGCTGCGGTCCACAGGGCGGTCACGCCCATCAGGAAGTCGCCGTCGCCCATGATGGCGACGGGGAGCCGGCCGCTGTCCTTCAGCGCCAGCGCCGCTCCCACGGTAATGCCGGGCCCTGCGCCGACTCCTCCGCCGCCCTCCGAGCCGATGTAATCCAGCGGATGCCCGAAGTGGCGGTAGGCGCCGTTCCAGCCGAGCGGCAGCCGCGTGATGCACACCTCCATGTCCTTGGTCGCGACATTCAAGGCATCGGCGAGCGTACGGATCGAAACGACGTCGGGCGCGGCGTCCGGCAAGGGCGCGGGCTTCGCCGCGATCGCGCCGGGGCGCGGCTTGACGGCATCGAGGAGCAGCG
>DATHHZ010000387.1:0-8475 GCA_035316965.1 Burkholderiales bacterium
GCTGCGAAAGGCGGCGCGTACCCGACGCTGCGATCGCTGATCGACGCCGCCCGCGCGAAGCCCGGCGAGATTCCCTTCGCATCCGCGGGCGTAGGGACCTCCACGCACATGGCGGCGGAATACGTCGCGCAGGTTGCCGGCATAAAAATGCTGCACATTCCCTACAAGGGTTCGCCCGAGGCGATCCAGGACACGATCGCGGGACGCACTTCTTTCTACATGGCGCCGCTCGACGCTTCCATCGGGCACCTGAAGGAAGGCAAGATCACCCCGTTCGGGGTCTCCACCGCGCAGCGTTCCCCGGTCGTGCCGGACATTCCCACGCTGGCCGAGCAGGGCTTGACGAACTACAACCTGTCGCTTTGGTTCGGCATGTGGGCGCGCGCCGGAACGCCGCCCGCCGCGGTCCAGAAGCTGAACGCCCAGATGAACGCGATCCTGCAAGGGAAGGAAGTGCGCGAGCAATTCGGCAGGATCGGCATCACGTCCGTTCCGATGAAGTCCGACGAGTTCGGCAAGTTCGTGCGCGAGCAGATGGTCGTTTTCCGGAATATCGCAAAGCAGGCGAATATCCAGCCGCAGTGAGCTTCCCTCTCCCGCCTGCGGGAGAGGGCTAGGGTGAGGGTGCGCGCGAGCGCCACTGCGCGAGCAGCGCGAGGCAGGATGCGCTCACCGCGATGGCGCACACGGCGAGCCACCCCGAGTGCGCGAGCGCGGTGCTCGCGAGAAACGCCCCGGTCGTATTGCCACCCCAGATGTGCGCCCCGAACACGGTGTTGAAGCGGCTGCGCGCATCCGGTGCGACCGAGGTGATGAGGGTCTGGTTGGCCACGAGCGCCGCGCGCAGGCCGCAGTCGAGCAGGATCGCGCCGGCGATCACCGCGCCGGTCGAGAGGGCCGCGAAACCGAACGCGACGTAGGCCGCCAGCACCAAGGCCACACCGATGGTGACGACGGGAAACGCGCCGTAGCGGTCGGTCCAGCGTCCGGCGGGCCGAGCGAGCAGGAGGCCCGCCGCGCCGGGGATCGCCATCATGCCCGTTTGCGCAGGCCCGAATCCGTGGAGCTGGGCGAGCATCAGCGCGGCGGTCGCCCAGAACCCGCCGTAGGAAATCCCGAGGAGGAACTGGATGCCTGATGCGCGTCGCAGCGTCGCGTTCGCACGCAGCAGCGCGAAGAGCGAGGCGATGAGCGCGCCGTACCCGAGTTGCGTACGGGGGCGGCTGTGCGGCAGTCGCAGCAGGAGCGCGGGCATGAGCGCGGCGAGCATCGTGGCTGCGATCACGTAGACCCAGCGCCAGCCGATGTACGAAGCCGCGAACCCGCCCGCGAGCCGCGCGAACAGGATGCCCAGAAACAGGCACGCGAGTATCGTCCCGAGCATACGGCCGCGCGACTCGGGCGGGGCGAGCTCCGCGGCGAGCGGAATCATAAGCTGTGGAAACGAGGCGGAGACGCCGACCGCAAACGCCGTGCCTGCAAGGAGCGGAAGCGAGGGCGCAGCCGCCATCGCGAGGAGCGCCACGATCAGCACCGAGAGCTCGGCGAGGATCAGGCGGCGCTTGTCGAAGCGGTCGCCGAGCGGCACGAAGAGGATCGTTCCGAGCAGGAAGCCGCCGAAGGAAAGAGTCGCGACCCACCCAGCCGCCGCCGGATCGGCGGCGAATTCGCTTGCAAAGGCCGCGAGCATCGGGGTCTGGTAATGGATGGTTCCGGCGCCTGCGAACACCGACACCGCGAGCAGGATCAGCAGGCCTCGGTCGAGCGGTACGGGTGGGGGAGTCATGGACTTTTGAAAATGAAGGTTTGCGCCGGACTAGGCCGAAAGATTCATCCTCGACCCGAACCGCATTTCATTTTTCTGCTCCAACGTGACCACTTCGATCGGCACGCTGTGGTCCGGACCCATGCGGATGACTTTCTGGAAGAGCATTGTGACACGCTGGTCCGCGCATCGGCGTGCCCTAAGGTACCTGATAAGCCTGGAAGAGGGATACCTGAGAGCGGAGCTGATCGACCAGGAATCGCTCGGGCAGGCGAAGGCCTTCCTACGCGCCGTCTTTCGGGCAAGCCTGGAAAATGTGCGCTCGCGCGTCCTGATATGCGCTCGCTCACCGAAGCCCCTGCCCTTGGCCGGATGCATAGCCGCGTTGCCCGACGTGAAGAGAAATGCCTGGTACCGGTCGAACAAGATCGCGATCGTGGGCAATAGCGCAAGGCTCGGCTTCCCTGGCGACGACATCGAGGCGCGTGCGAGACGGCAGGGACTCAATCTTTCGCTTTTTCCGGACGAAGGGGCCGCGCTGCGGTGGTTCCACGACCGGCGCCAGGGGTGGCGCCGCGTCGATGATGGAAATCATAGTCACGACGAGGCAGCACCGCGCCCGGCGATCGAAGACCAACGCCGGCGACAAGACCGGCGTCAGGCGCCGCGCCACATCGTCCGGGGAGAGATGCAGGTGAGCGCATAGCGGTACACTGCCTGGCTCGCAATCGCGCCGCAGCTGCAAGAGGAGGAACCGTGAGCCGCCCAATTCGCCGTCTTGGAGTTTGCATTGCCGCGGTTCTCGCGACCGCGCTGTTCGGAATTGCGGCGGAGCAGGCCGCCGCGCAGCCGGTGGAGCCGGTGCTCGCGCTCGCGAAGAAGGCGGAATGAGCCTTCTCGCCTCGGTCGATGGAGTGAAACTCCACTGCGAGGAGCGCGGAGCAGGTCCGGCGGTCCTGTTCGTGCACGAGTACGGGGGCTCCTGCCGCAGCTTCGACATGCAGATCGCGGCTTTTCGCGCCCGGCATCGCTGCGTGGTCTTCAACGCGCGCGGCTATCCGCCCTCGGAGGTGCCCGCGTCGGTCGGTTCCTACTCGCAGTACCACGCGGTCGCCGACATCGGCGCGGTCCTGGACGGGCTGGGCATCGAGAAGGCGCATCTCGTCGGCGTGTCGATGGGGGCGGCCTCGGCTTTGCAGTTCACGCTCAAGGCACCCGGGCGCGTCCTTTCGGCGACGCTGGTCGGCATCGGCAGCGGTTCAGATGATCCGGCGCTCTTTCGCCAAACGGCGGAGGCGAACGCGAAGCAGATCGGAGAGGGCGGAATGCGGGCGTTCGCCGAACAGATGGGCCGGAACCCCAACCGCATTCGGATGATGGAGAAAAACCCGGCCGAGTTCCGCCGCTCGCTCGAGGAGCTTTCCAGGATGTCGCCGGTCGGCCACGCCAACACGCTGCGCGGCGTGCAGGCACGCCGGCAGCCGCTTTACGCGCACGAGAAGCGGCTGGCTTCGCTGCGCGTGAGGACGCTCGTGGTAGTCGGAGACGAGGACGCGGGCTGCCGCAAGCCGAGCGAGTTTCTCGGGCGGGTGCTGCCCGATGCGCGCCTGGTCGTCGTTCCCAGGACCGGCCACGCGGTGAACCAGGAGGAACCGGCCGAATTCAACCGCCTGTGCCTCGCGTTCATCGAAGCAGTGACGGTCGCGGGCGCGTAGCTCGTATACGAGCGGCTCGATCGTCACCATCGACGGCGGATTTTCGAAGCGGCCTGCGGTGTAGCCCGGTCCGCCCGCCGCGGCACGGGAACAGCTTCAGGTCCGGCTGGAATAATCTGTGGCAATGAACGGTGGGATGGGATAATCTGCCGTCCACTTGCGGCGCCGCACTTTCAATCTGGAATCTGGAGGAGCATCATGCGTTTGATCGTTTTTGCCCTGCTCGCCGCGGCAAGTTTTTCGGCGACGGCGGGCTCCGTGGACCTCAATCTGTCGAACCATTCGATCGAGGCCAAGTTCTACGCGAATGCCGGTGCCGCGGACTGGACCTTCGGGGGTTTGTACAACCGCGATACCAGGGACCGCGCCCTGAACGTCGGTCTGCTTGCGACGGGCGATTCCGCCATCGGGAATTCGCGATTCGAAGGCGGGCTGGGCGGCAAGGTCTACTCCGTGACGGTCGGCAACGCGGATGTTCTCGCGCTGGCGCTCGGCGGCCAGGTACGCTGGTTTCCCGGCAACGGGTCGTTTGCTCTCGGAGCTTACGTTTTCTACGCGCCCCACGTCGTGACCCTGCTGGACGGCCAGCGGTTCTTCGACGTCGGGGTGCGCGCTGAGGTCGAGCTGATCAGGAACAGCTTCCTGTATGTCGGCTATCGGCAAGTACAGGCCGAGCTCGACAACCAAGAGAAGCTCAACGTCGACAAAGGCGCCTTCATCGGCATGCAGATCAAGTTCTAGTCTCGCCTGCCGACGATAGGAATACCGTCGGCAGCGCCGCTCCGCGCTCGGTTGAGGACCGCGCTCCCGGCGGTCCGCGGCAAAGCTATCTCTTGTCCATCGCCCTGATCGTATCTTCCAGGTTGCGGCGCATGCGGTTGAAGGACCGCGCCAGCACCCCCAATTCGTCCTTTCCCGATTCAGGCAATTCCGGGACCGCCTTCTCGGCGCTGCTCGTCCGACCCATGCTGAGCCGGTCGGCCGCGGCAGAGACTCTCCTCACCGGCCGCACGATGAGCACATAGAGCATCAGGTTCAGGATAACGAATAGCGCGAGGAAAACGCCACCGAGCGAACCCATGAACGTGTAGAAGGCGTGGTTCGCATTCCGGATCGGCAGGGACATCGGCACCGAGACCAGTTGGGCACCGATGACTTCGTTCAGTTGCCAGCCGAAGCCGTTGTCTCGCCCGTAGCGCGTGACCATTGCCGCGGGCGCCATCTCCGGCGTCGTGTGGCAGGAGAGGCAGGCCTGATCCTTGATCTGGAACGGCCGAGCCAGATACAGCGAAACGCCCTCGGGCGTGACCCGGGTTCCCGAGATCTCGGGGCGAACTTCTTTGCGGAACTGGTTGACGACGTCCGCTTCCCACCCCTCGGCGCGGTCGCGCGGATTGGTCGGATTGAGCGCGGCCTCCTTGTAGGCGTAGTCGGGATACTTCTTGCGCAATTGGTTCATCATCTCGGTCGCGGCAAACGCGGGCACCGTCTGGGGCAGGAACTCGTCTTCCTTCTGCACCAGCTTGTCGCGCACCTGGCTCACCGTGTACTGGCGCATCGACAAGGCCGCCTCCATCATCACGCCGGCGTTGCGCAGGACTTCATCGCGCGCGTTCTTGTGCAGCAGGTTGTAGGAAAGATAACCGGAGACAGCGAACCCCAGTACGAATACGAACAGCAGCGCCAAGTTGAACTTCAGCCGAAGACCCATGGTTTTTCCCCTGTGGTTGGTGTCATGCAATGCCGCGATTTTCTGCGGGTACGCCATTATAGGTCGCCTTCTTTTGATGGCGCATCCAGGCTCAAACGATGACGTGAACTAGTGCCGCGCGCCGGAACGGTGCCCTCGGCCGAGGCCGCCCCGGGGCGGGCCTTGCTGGGTGGAGCTAGACCTTCAAACCCATGAGGCCGGCGATGATGTTCCGCTCGGTGAAGCTGAAGTCCATGATCGTTCCTCTCAGATCGCGCTGGCGGCGCGAAGCCCGGCGATCTCGGTCGCGGCAAAGCCGAACTCGCGCAGCACCGCGTCCGTGTGCTCGCCGAGTGCCGGAGGCGGAAGCGGATCGGACTCGCGCTCGCCGCCGATTCGAGAAGGGCGGCGCATCGCGGTCAGTTTTCCGTAACGCGGGTGCGAAAGCTCGTGAAACATGCCGAGGTGCTTCACTTCCGCTTCTTCCATCGCCTCGGGGATGGAGTGCACGACCGCCGCGGGCACGTCGTGCGCGGCGAGCCGCTCGGCCCAGTACTCGCGCGGCTTCGCAGTGAACACCGGCCGCAGGGTCTCGACCAGGGCCGGGTAGTTCTTGATGCGCCCCATGCGATCGCGAAAGCGCGTGTCCTCGCCGATGTCCTGGCGCCCGACCGCTTCGAGCAGCGCTCGCCAGAATTTTTCCATCGAGGAGACGTGGATGGCGAGGATCTTGCCGTCCGCGCAGGCGAAAGCGAACGAAAGCGAAACGGCGGCGCGCGATTCGGGCTGCATCACGTATCCCGCGTGCGTGTAGGCTGTGAAGGCGTCCGGAATGAGCGCCATGCTCGCTTCCACCATGGTGACCTCCACGCGCGCGCCTTGGCCGGTGCGTTCGCGCTCGTAGAGGGCGGCGAGGACGGCCATGCAGGCCTGCATGCCGCTCACCTGGTCGGAGAGCGTCGGTCCTAGCGTGCGCGGGTCCTCGGGATCGACGAAGAGGCTCATGAGGCCCGAGAGCGCTTGGCCCACCGCGTCGTAGGCGGGCCGCTCGCGGTAAGGGCCGTCTTCGGCGAACCCGGAGATCGAGCAATAAACGAGACGAGGATTCTGTGCGCGCAGCATTTCGTAGGCGAAGCCCAGGCGCTTCATCACGCCGGGCCGGAAATTCTCCAGCACCACGTCGGCTTGCCGCGCCATCCGGCAGAAGGCTTCCCGTCCTCGCGGCGAATTGACGTCGAGGGCGAGGCTTAGCTTGTTGCGGTTGAATGCGCAGAAGTTGTGGCTGTAGCCTTGCGCGTTCGCGCTCAACCCGAACTCGCGGAACGCGTCCCCACCCTGGGGCCGCTCGACCTTGATGACCCGGGCGCCGAGATCGGCGAGCTGCAGCCCCGCGTACGGGCCTGCGATGAACTGCCCCAGCTCGAGAACGCGTATGCCTTTCAGCGGACTCGACATGCGCGCTCGGCCGTCAGCCGCGCTTGTAGGTCTCGAGGCCCGGGCGATACGCCTTGTCGTCGAGGAACTGCTTCATGCCCTGCGTGCGTCCCTGCTCGCGGTCGAGGAAGCGCATTTCCATCTCCTTCGCCTTGAGGTAATCGGTTGCCTGCTCGACGTCCATGCCGCGCAGATGGTGCATGACTTCCTTCACCGACTTGTAGACCTGCGGATTCTTTGCGAGAAGCATTTTCGCGAGCTTCACGGTTTCCTCGCGCAGCTTCGCGCGCGGCACGGCGCAGTTCACCAGGCGTATCTGCGCGGCGACCTTGCCGTCGAAGGGCTCGCCCGTGAGCGCGTACCACTTGGCGTCGCGGTAGCTGCAGGCGTCCAGCATCACCTTCGCGACGAGCCCCCCCGGCAGGATGCCCCAGTTGATTTCCGACAGGCCGAACTTCGCGTCCTCCGCAGCGATCGCGAAGTCGCATGCGACGAGCGGCGTGAACGCAGCGCCGTAGCAGAACCCGTTCACCATCGCGATCGTCGGCTTGGGGAAATGTGCGAGCTGGTTCCAGCGCCACTCCTGGCTCGCGAGAATGGCGCGGCGCTTGTCCGCCGGCTTGTCGTCGAGGTCGCGGAAAAAGAGCTCGATGTCCTGGCCGGCGCTCCAGCTCTCGCCCGCGCCGGTGAGCACCAGCACTTTCGCTTCCGGCGCGACCGCGAGCTGCGAGAGCGCCGCGATCATTTCCTCGTGCATCCGCGGGCTCATCGCGTTGCGCTTGTCCGGGCGGTTCATCGTCACCCAGGCGATGTCGTCCGCGACCTCCACTTTCACGGTCTGGAACTTCGAGAAATCCATCTTTTTCCTCCTCGAGCGGAGCGCTTCACCGCCGGACAATTGTAGCAACGAAAGCAACGGCTCACTCCGTCTTGACGCCTCCGGCCTTCACCCCAGACACTGTAGCACCCGCGCGCCGGCCGTGGGCCCGACTTCGCGGCGCGACGAAAGGGGAGCCACCATCGAAACCTACGAAGTCTTCGCGATCAAGTACGCGAGCCTCGCGAACCGCAAGGCGAGCGAGAACTTCATCGGCGGCGACCCGCACGAGAGCGCGAGCGATCTCGACTATTTCGTCTGGCTTGCGCGCTCGAAGGCCCGCACTTTCGTCATCGACACCGGATTCGACGCCAAGGTCGGCGCCCGCCGCGGCCGCAGGATGCTCCATCCGCCCGAGCGCGGCCTCAAGCTCCTCGGCGTCGACGCGAGGAAGGTGATGGACGTGATCATCACGCACTTGCACTACGACCACGTCGGCAACTTCGGCCTTTTTCCCTCGGCGAGCTTCCATCTCCAGGACGAGGAGATGGCCTACGCGACCGGCCGCCACATGGCGCAAGGCTTCTTCAACTACGCCTACGAAGCGGACGAGGTGGCCGCGATGGTGCGCGAGGTGTACAAGGGGCGCGTGCGCTTCCACGACGGCGACGCGGAGCTCGCGCCCGGGCTCTCGCTGCACCGCATCGGCGGGCACACCAAGGGCTTGCAGGCCGTGCGCGTGCACACGCGGATCGGCTGGATCGTACTCGCCTCCGACGCCGCGCACCTCTACGCCAACATGAACGAGACGCGGCCCTTTCCCATCGTCTTCGACGTCGGAGCCATGGTGGAGGGCTACCGGCGCTTGCGCGAGCTCGCCGACTCGCCGGACCTGATCGTCCCCGGGCACGACCCCCTGGTGATGCGGCGCTATGCCGCACCCAGCGCGGAGCTGCAAGGAATCGCGGTGCGCCTCGACGCGCGGCCCAACCCGTAAGCGGAGGCGCAGTTGGCGTAAAATCCACCGCAGGGCGACGGATGAGAGTGACGGGCA
>DATHHZ010000388.1:0-2527 GCA_035316965.1 Burkholderiales bacterium
ACCCCCTGCGATGAAGCTCTCATACTCCTCCGAGCCGATTCGCTCGCCCGCGCCCGAGTATTCGGGATCGTCCACGTCGATCACGAACGGTTTCGCCTTGAGAGCCGCGAGCGAGCGCGCGACGGTGCCCGAGAATTCGCGGTCGGCGATCAGGACCTTGGCCTCGCCGTGCTCGAGCATGAAGGCGATCGCCTTCGCGTCGAGGCGCGTGTTCAGCGTGTTGAGGACCGCGCCCGCCATGGGTACGCCGAAATGGCACTCGAACATTTCCGGGGTATTCGCGAGCATCGCCGCGACCGTGTCGCCGACGCCGATTCCCCGACGCGCGAGCGCGGAAGCGAGCCGCCGGCAACGCGCATAGGTCTCGGCCCACGTGGTGCGGCGCGCTCCGTGAATGACCGCGAGATGTCCGGGATAGACGTGCGCGGCGCGCTCGATGAATCCCAGCGGCGTCAAGGGCGCGTAGTTGGCCGGGTTCTTGTCGAGATCGCGCTCGTAAGGATTCGCCTTGTCTGCACTTGACATCGCCGATCGGCCCAGCCGTGCTCCACGGTCCATTTTCACACCCGGTCAAGCATCTCCACCACGGTCTCGAAGCGGCCCCACACGCATTGCGTCTTGTTCTCGGCCTCGATGTCGGCGAGCAGGCGCGCATGCTCGGCGAGCTCTTCCGCACTGGGCAGAAAGACGATTAGCCGGGGCCGCTCGTCCTGAGTCGCCGTCGGCGTTCCCAAGGCCGGGCGCGGCCGGTCGAGTTCGATCGCAAGGCTGTCCTGCCCGCGGGTCATGGCCAGATAGACCTCCGCGAGAAGCGCCGCGTCGAGCAGTGCGCCGTGGAGAGTGCGGTGAGCGTGATCGACCTCGTAGCGCTCGCACAAGGCGTCGAGGGAGTTTTTCTTTCCCGGGTGCAGCTCGCGCGCAAGTTTCAGCGAATCGACGACGCCCGAGCAGTGCGTTTCGATCGGCGGAAGCCCGAGCCTGCCCAGCTCCAGATTCAGGAATTCGACGTCGAAAGCCGCGTTGTGGATCACCAGCTCCGCGCCCCGAATGTAGTCGAGGAACTCCGCGACGATCTCGCGAAACTTGGGTTTGTCCTGGAGAAATTCGTGAGTGATGCCGTGGACTTTGAGCGCACCCACTTCGCTTTCGCGCTCGGGGTTGATGTAGCGGTGGAAGTGGTTTCCCGTGACGCGCCGGCTCAGGACCTCGATACCGCCCAGTTCGATGATCCGGTCGCCGAGACCCGCGTTCAAGCCGGTGGTTTCGGTATCCAGGACGACACTTCGCATCGGCTCTAGCCTCTCCCGGCCGCAACCTGCGGCTCTGCCCGGTGAGAGTAGCGTCCCCGCGGAAATAAATCAAAGGTTTCGCAGATTCCTCTCCTTGCCACCGCGCCGGTGGCTGCTAACGTGAGCGGAGATCAGCCGGCGAGCGACCCGGCGCACGAGCGAGCGCCTCGCGTCGAGGAGCCACAGCCGCGTCAGGCCGATCAAAAAACTGCACGTTTCAAGCGCAGCCATAGCCGGACGCAGTCCGACCCGTAACTGTCCGGCGCGCCGCGCGCGCCCGTAGGTCTGCGTGAGCTTGGAGACGAGCTCGGAACAACGCGAGCGCTGCAGCCCCAGCTCGCGCTCGAGCTCGCCTACGTATTCGCATTTGAAGCCCATGATCTGGAACGTCTGGCGCGCCGCCGCGTCGCCCTCGAGCGCTTCCAGAATGCCGCGCAAGAAGCGCTCGACCCCCGCAAGAGGATCGGACCCGTCGACGCGCAGCAACGCAAGATCGATCTGGTCGATCATGGGCACGGCCACCTGCTCGCGCATCGCGAAGAACAGCTCGGTCTTGTCGGCGAAATGCCAGTAGATCGCCCCGCGCGTAACGCCGGCTGCGGCGGCGATCTCCTCGAACGTCGTTCGGGTCACTCCCTGACGGGCGAAAACCTTGCGGGCTGCGGCGAGGATCCCTTGCCGGGTGCGCTCAGAATCCTGTTTTGTTCTACGCAAGTTGGAGACGCAGCATCGTTGGCATACATTCGTGATTGTATATTATACTCGCCTGCTCGAATCAAACTCTCAGACGAGAAAGAGACGATCCCCGCATGGGCTCCGTTCACGCTCGGCCGGACTTCGGCGGCCACTACGGCCTGCTGTACTCTTCGCTGCCGGCTCTTGCCGGATTGCTGGCTGCGGCCCTGCTCGCGGGATGCGAGCAAGGCGGGGCGAACACTCCCGCATCCAATCCGGCCGCGGCCGGCATCCAGGCCAGGGTGCTCCAGGTGGCGCCGCAGCGCGTGCCTATCGTTCTCGAGGCCGTCGGCCAGGTGCAAGGCTCCAAGGAAGTCGAGGTGCGCGCGCGGGTCACGGGCATCCTCGAGAAGCGCCTCTTTACCGAAGGCGGATGGGTGAAAGCCGGCCAGCCGCTCTTCATCATCGATCCGAAGCCGCTGCAGGCGCAGTCGGCGGCCCTGGAAGCCGAAGTCGCGCGCGCCCGCGCGCAGCTTGCGCAGGCGGAGCGCGAAGTCGCGCGC
>DATHHZ010000389.1:0-6704 GCA_035316965.1 Burkholderiales bacterium
ATTAGCTCGCTTTCCACGAATTCTTCTGTCCTGAATAACCGATGCCACTGTCAGGCGCTCTTGGGGCGCCGCGGCGGCTTATTCTTGATACGGCCATGAGCACGATTCCGCTGACCACGACCGGGGCCGAGCTGTTGCGACGGGAGTTGCACCGCCTGAAAACGGTGGAACGTCCGAACGCGATTGCGGCGATCGCCGAAGCGCGGACTCACGGGGATCTTTCGGAGAACGCCGAATACGACGCCGCCAAAGAGCGCCAGGGCTTCGTCGAAGCCAGGATCAAAGAGATCGAGAGCAAGCTTTCCAACGCACAAGTCATCGATCCGAAGCGGGTCGACGCCGAGGGGCGGTGCGTGTTCGGCGCCACCGTCGATCTCGATGAAAAGGGGGGTGAGTCGGTGACCTACCAGATCGTCGGGGATGACGAAGCCGACATCAAGAAAGGCAAGATCTCGATCGGTTCGCCCATCGCGCGGGCGCTCATCGGCAAATACGCGGGGGACCGGGTCGAGGTGCAGACGCCGGGCGGGGTGCGGAAGTACGAAGTTCTGGAGGTGCGTTACGAGTAGATTCTAGCGTCGTTTGCCTATCCCGCCGACGACCTCAAAGCGAAGACTATTCCGGTTCGCCGGGGAATTGCGCAGCTCCTTCTGGGACGATGATTCCGGGAAGCATACGCGACGTCCAAATGTGGACGGCACGTCGCAGGTCAACTGCCTCATCCAACGAACCGCCCTTTACGCTGATCGTTGCAGTATCACCGCGCCGCTGATGCCACAACCGAGAGCCACAGTCCGGGCAGAAAGCGCACTCGAGCGTGTGACCGGTGTCGGTGGCGCGTGACCAAAACATCGGTGTGCCTCGTGTTACGCGAAACGTCTCCCGTGGGACGATGACCGATATGCCGAAGGCGGAGGCCGACTGCTTTCGGCATTCCTTGCAATGGCATATGTACAGCTCGAGCGCGTTGCCGGAAAACTCATAGCGAATCGAACCACATTGGCAGCCCCCGTGCGAAACGCTCTCGCTCACCCGCTTAACCCTCATTCAAAAAAGGATTGTGCGAACACCGCAGGATCGATACTAACGCCCGCGGCGTTTCCTGCGAAGCGATTCCTCCGCCGAATCCGGAGAAGGTCCGGGTTTCTCCCGGAACAGCACGAGGACCTTGCCGATGTGTTGAACCGGTTGAGCTCCGGTCCGCGTGCAAATCTCCTCGAGGATCACCTCGCGCCCGGGACGATCGGCGCCGGGGACCCGCACCTTGATCAGCTCGTGGTTTTTCAGGCCGCGATCGATTTCCGCGAGGACCGCAGGCGACAATCCGGCTCCGCCGATCAATACGACCGGATCGAGCGCGTGCGCCCGCGCTTTCAGCTCGCGCCGCCGTGCGGGTGATAATTCATGCATCGAGGAAGTCTAGGGAATGGCCCGCGGCAAACAACGGGCGCGCCGGCTCTATCACGTGTGTCCGCGTCAGGCGCCGCCTTGGCGTGCACTACCTGAGCGACGCGGCCAAGTTGCCGGGTTGCGGGATTGATGTACTGTCGCGAGCACAACGACACGGGTTGGTTGCACAACGTAGAAGACAACGTACGGGAATCGCGACACCACCGCTCGCCGGACGTTGTGATAGAGAACCGGGAATGCTTCGGGAAAACTCCAGACTGTTTCGAGTCTCTCGCGCAGCGCCGTCAAGAACTCGTCCCCGAGGCCAGAGCGTTGCGACTCATACCACTCGAAAAAGACTGGATATCGCGCTCGGCGCGAGCACGAAGAATAAACCGCCGAGTCATGCGACTCGACGGATTCTCGCAAAGACCTCTTCTAGGGTTGCGCCGGAGTCCGGGTCAGCCTCGAACTCTTTGAGCCTGCGATCAAGCTCATCCATCTGCCATTGAGTCAGCGGCAACGCGTCGGGAACTGAGGAAATGCTGTCCCAGATCGCCTCGACTAGCCGCATGCGCTCCGCAACGGGGAGCGCGAGAATTTCAGCGACGAGTTCGTGTTTCATGCTAATAGCCTACCACCATTGTTTTATGCACGCTGACGAGAGATCGACCTCCTGCGCCCGCGCTTTCAATTCGCGCCGGGTGGGTGATAATCCGGGCATCGAGAAAGTCTAGAGAATGGCTCGCAGCAAATCCAGCAGCGCCTGGCTCAAGCGCCATGTGAACGATCCCTATGTCCACCGGGCGAGGGCGCACGGCTACCGCTCGCGGGCGGCTTACAAGCTGATCGAAATCGCGGATCGCGCCGGATTCGCGCGTCTCGGGGATGCCGTGGTCGATCTCGGCGCCGCGCCGGGCAGTTGGTCGCAAGCCCTTGCGGAACGCGTCGGGCGGTCCGGACGGGTCATTGCAGTCGATCTTCTGGAAATTGCGCCGATACCTGGAGTTACGATCGTTCGCGGAGATTTCCGGGAAGAAACCGTGCTTCGGCGACTCAAGGATACTGTGGAAGGTCGAAAGCTCGACCTTGTAGTTTCCGACATGGCCCCCAATCTTAGCGGCGTGAGCGCGACCGATCAGGCCCGCGGTATCCATTTGTGCGAATTGGCGCTCGAATTCGCCAGGGTTCACCTGAAACCGCAAGGCGCGTTCCTGGTCAAAGTGTTTCAGGGCACCGGGTATCCCGCGTTCCTGGCGGCAATGCGCGGTGTTTTCGTTGCCGTTGCCTCGCGAAAGCCCGGGGCCTCGCGCGGCGACTCCAAAGAGATGTATCTGGTAGGCAAGGAACTGAAGGGCGGCACTGGTCGCTGAGCCTTCTTGGGCTTAGAATGGAAGGCATGCGTTTCGTTGCAGGAAAGGAAGCACGTTGAATAACCTCTTCAAGAACCTAATCATTTGGCTGGTCATCGGGCTCGTCCTGATGACGGTGTTCAACCAGTTCAACACGCGCCAGCAGACCCAGGCCGTGATGGACTATTCGCAATTCATGGAGGAGGTCAAGGCCGGGCGCATCGCCGA
Source organism: Burkholderiales bacterium (assembly GCA_035316965.1). GTDB lineage: Bacteria > Pseudomonadota > Gammaproteobacteria > Burkholderiales > SG8-39 > VBDM01. Next base: position 2,970 of record DATHHZ010000389.1, read on the forward strand.
GGTGATGATTGAAGGACGCGACCTCAAAGCCAAGACCACCGACGGGAAGCCCGTCAACAGCTACTCTCCCGGAGACATCTGGCTGGTTTCCGACCTGCTCAAGTACGGAGTCAAAATCAAGGCGAAACGGGAAGAAGAGCCTTCGCTCCTCATGAATATCTTCGTCTCGTGGTTCCCGATGCTCCTCCTTATCGGCGTTTGGATTTTTTTCATGCGCCAGATGCAGGGCGGCGGACGGGGCGGCGCCTTCTCGTTCGGAAAATCCCGCGCGAGGATGATCGATGAGTCCAACAACAGCATCACCTTCGCCGACGTCGCCGGCTGCGAAGAGGCCAAGGATGAAGTATCCGAGCTGGTCGAATTCCTGCGCGATCCCGCCAAGTTCCAGAAGCTCGGCGGCCGCATCCCCAAGGGCGTGCTGATGGTGGGCAATCCCGGCACGGGAAAGACGCTGCTGGCGCGCGCGATCGCCGGAGAGGCGAAAGTGCCTTTCTTTTCGATTTCCGGGTCCGACTTCGTGGAAATGTTCGTCGGCGTGGGCGCTGCGCGCGTGCGCGACATGTTCGACCAGGCGAAAAAACATGCACCCTGCATCGTGTTCATCGACGAAATCGACGCGGTGGGCCGGCAACGAGGAGCCGGCCTGGGCGGCGGTAACGACGAGCGCGAACAGACGCTCAACCAGCTTTTGGTTGAAATGGACGGATTCGAGGGAACGACCGGCGTGATCGTCATCGCAGCCACCAATCGTCCCGACGTGCTCGACCCGGCGCTTTTGCGCCCCGGCAGGTTCGACCGGCAGGTGGTCGTGCCGCTCCCCGATATCCGCGGCCGCGAGCAGATTCTGCTGGTCCACATGAGGAAGGTCCCCGTGGCGCCGGACGTCAAGGCGGAAATCATCGCGCGCGGGACGCCGGGCTTCTCGGGCGCCGACCTCGCCAACCTCGTCAACGAGGCGGCGCTCTTTGCCGCGCGCAAGAACAAGCGCCTGGTGGACATGGACGACTTCGAGCGCGCCAAGGACAAGGTCATCATGGGCGCCGAGCGCCGCTCGATGGTCATGCCCGAGGAAGAGCGCAGGAACACCGCCTATCACGAGTCGGGACACGCGGTGGTGGCGAAGCTCCTTCCCAAGACCGATCCGGTGCACAAGGTCACGATCATCCCGCGCGGTCGGGCGCTGGGCGTCACGATGCAACTGCCCGAGCAGGATCGCTACAGCATGGACAGGGATCGGCTGCTCTCGACAATCACCGTCCTGTTCGGCGGGCGCATCGCCGAGGAAGAGTTCATGGGCCAGATGACGACCGGCGCGTCGAACGATTTCGAGCGCGCCACCGCCCTGGCCCGCAGCATGGTGACTCAGTGGGGCATGTCGGACGCGATGGGTCCCATGGTCTACGGCGAGAACGAGGGGGAGGTGTTCCTCGGACGCTCGATCACCACGCACAAGAACGTGTCCGAGGTGACGATGCAGAAGGTCGACGCAGAGATCCGGAAAATCATCGATCAGCAGTTCGCGCTGGCCAAGAAACTCATCCTCGACAACCGCGACAAGGTCGAAGCCATGGCCAAGGCCCTGCTCGAGCTGGAAACCATCGACGCCGACCAGATCCAGGACATCATGGATGGCCGGCCGCCACGCGCGCCCAAGCCGCCTGCGCAGGCGCCGCAACAGCCGCCTCAGGCGGGAGCGCCAGGCGCGGCTGAACCTGCACCCGTTTCTTAGCTCATTCCGAGAACGAGGCCCGAAGCCTGCTTCGGGCTTTTTCATGTCTGCGGCTGTGACGGCTCAAAGTCTCCGCTGTGGCAGATTCCGACTGCTGCTCGATCGCCCGTTAGTCGCGGGCGTGGTCAATGTGACGCCCGATTCGTTTTCCGACGGCGGGAATTACCTCGAGCCGGGGGCCGCGATAGCGCATGCGCAACGGCTGGTGGACGAGGGAGCGGACCTTGTCGATATCGGCGCTGAATCGAGCCGCCCGGGAGCCAGTAGCGTGTCGGCCGAGCAGGAACTGTCGCGGCTGATGCCGGTGCTCGACGGTCTCAGGGCTTGTCCAGTACCCATTTCCGTCGATACCACAAAACCCGAAGTGATGCGCGCGGTGATCCGCGCCGGTGCGGCGATGATCAACGACATCGGCGCGCTGCGTTCCCCCGGCGCGCTCGATGCCGTGGCGGCTTCCGACGCCGGGGTGTGCCTCATGCACATGCGGGGAGAGCCGCGCACGATGCAGCGTGAGCCGCACTACGGCGACGTGGTCGCGGAGGTCCGCGCGTTTCTCGCCGAGCGCGTCGCTGCGGCCGAGGCGCGCGGCATCGCTCGCGAGCGCATCGTCATCGATCCCGGCTTCGGTTTCGGCAAGACCGCCGAACACAATTTCGAGCTGCTGCGCCACCTCCACCGGTTCGCCGAAATGGGTCTGCCGGTGATGGCCGGGTGGTCGCGCAAGTCGACCCTCGGCGCCGTCACCGGCTGCGCGGCCGGCGAACGGCTCGCGGCAAGCATCGCCGCGGCTTTGCTGGCGGTTCAGCACGGAGCTACAATCGTTCGCGTCCACGATGTGGCGGCGACGCGAGACGCGTTTGCCGTGCTCGCGGCGATGGACGGGTACGGGGGCGGCGGAAATCGATGAGCAGAAAGTATTTCGGAACGGACGGCGTGCGGGGAAAAGTCGGCGAGATGCCGATCACGCCGGAATTCGTCATGCGGCTCGGTTTTGCCGCAGGCGAAGTGCTGATGCGGCGATCGACCATGCCTAAGGGCGAGCACCCGGCGGTCCTGATCGGCAAGGACACGCGCATCTCGGGCTACATGCTCGAGGCCTCTCTAGAAGCCGGATTCGCCGCAGCTGGGGTCGATGTGATGCTGACCGGACCGCTGCCGACCCCTGCGATTGCCTATTTGACCCGGGCTCTGCGGTTGCAGGCCGGGGTCGTGATCAGCGCTTCGCACAACCCGTATCAGGACAACGGCATCAAGTTTTTTTCCGCAGAGGGCAGCAAGCTTCCCGACGGCGTGGAGATGGATATCGAGACCCGGCTCGACCGCCCGATGCACTGCAAGGATTCGGCGAGTCTCGGAAAAGCCCGCCGCGTCGAGGACGCCCGGGGCCGCTATATCGAGTTCTGCAAGAGCACGTTTCCCTCGTCGCTCGACCTTCGCGGAATGAAGATCGTGATCGACTGCGCGCACGGTGCGACCTATCACGTCGCTCCCCACGTGTTCCACGAGCTGGGCGCCGACGTCGAAACGATTGGAGCGGATCCCGACGGATTCAACATCAACGATCGGGCCGGAACCGTGCATCCGGAGGTCCTGCAGCGGGCGATTGCCGAGCACAAGGCGGATCTGGGCATCGCGTTCGATGGGGACGGCGACCGCGTGCTCATGGCCGATGGGGAAGGCCGGCTCTACGACGGTGATGAGCTCCTGTTCGTCATCGCGCGCGAGCGCGCGAAAGACGGCGGGCTGAAAGGGGTCGCCGGAACCTTGATGACCAATCTTGCGCTGGAGCGCGCGCTGGAAAAAATGGGGGTTTCTTTCGCGCGCGCCAAGGTCGGGGACCGCTACGTGCTGGAAATGCTCCAGGAAAAGGATTGGCAGCTCGGAGGGGAGAATTCCGGGCACATCATCTGCCTGGACAAGCACACGACCGGCGACGGCATCGTCTCGGCCTTGCAGGTGCTCTCGGCGCTGCGGACAGGCCGCGCAACCCTCGGGACCCTGTGCCG
>DATHHZ010000390.1:0-8707 GCA_035316965.1 Burkholderiales bacterium
CTTCAGGGGCACGCGCAGGTCCGGCTTGTCCGAGCCGTATTCGTCCATGGCGTCCGCGTAGCTCATGACCGGAAACGGATCGGGCAAGGCGACGCCGAGCACCTCCTTGAATACCGTCCGGAGCATGCCTTCGAAAATGGCACGGATCTCCGTTTCGCCCAGGAACGAGGTCTCGCAGTCGATCTGGGTGAATTCGGGCTGGCGGTCGGCGCGCAGGTCCTCGTCGCGGAAGCACTTGGTGATCTGGTAGTAGCGGTCGTAGCCCGCGATCATGAGGAGCTGCTTGAACAGCTGCGGCGATTGCGGCAGCGCGTAAAACTGGCCGTGATGGATGCGGCTGGGCACGAGAAAATCGCGCGCGCCCTCGGGCGTCGAGCGCGTGAGCATCGGCGTCTCGATGTCGGTGAACCCGCGCTCGTCGAGATATTTGCGCACCGCCATCGCCACCCGGTAGCGCAGCATCAGGTTCTTCTGCATCGTCTCGCGGCGCAAGTCGATGACGCGGTGCGTGAGGCGCACCGTCTCCGAGAGATTCTCGTCGTCGAGCTGGAAAGGCGGCGTGAGCGAGGGGTTGAGGATCTCGATGTCGTGCGCGAGCACTTCGACTTCGCCCGAGGCGATGTTCGGATTAACGGTGCCTTCGGGACGCCGGCGCACGAGGCCGGTCACCTTCAGCACGAATTCGTTGCGGATCTTTTCCGCCGTTGCGAAAGTCGCCTTGCGGTCGGGATCCGACACCACCTGCGCGAGGCCCTCGCGGTCGCGCAGGTCGATGAAAATCACCCCGCCGTGGTCGCGGCGGCGGTGCGCCCAGCCGGCAAGCGTCACCGTTTGCCCTAGGAGCGCCGCGCTCAGCTTGCCGCAATAGTGGGTGCGCATGGGGGGCGGAGTATAGCAAACCGATCCGATTTCCCGAGCGGAAATTGCCCTCCGCTCTAGCGCGCTTCGCGTTCCCGCACCACCGTCCCGACGAGCATCATCGAATTGAGAAGTGACAGGGCGCAGCCCAAGGTCACCGTGAGCCCGATCGCCGACAGAATCGGGATGCGCGAGCTCGCAAGGCACCCGAACGCAGCGAATGTGGTGAGAAAACATACCGACAAGGCGAGCGAGGTGCCCTGCTCGCTATCGGTTCCGGGTTCCGCCTGACTGAAAAACAGCGAGTAGTTGAGGCCGATGCCGAGCACGAGCAAAAGCGAAACCAGGTGGAACAGCGATAAACCGATCCCGAGCAGCCCGAGGCAGGCCACCGTCATCGCAATCGCCGCGTACACGGGCAGCATGACCCGCAGCGCCTTGCGCACGCCGCGCAACCCGAAGCAGAGCAGTAAAGCGATCGCGAGCGCACCCAAGCCCGCGAGCGCAAGGGCCTGGGCGCGGTAGCCGCCGATCAACCTGTCCGATTCGGCCTTGAGGTCGAGGAAGCTCGCGCGCGCTTCGGCGGGCAGCCGCTCGGCGAGCGAGCGCAGACGCGCCGGATCGCGCACGCCGCGCAGAGGAATGATCGCATGCCATTCGCCGTCGCGCGAGGCGAGCAGCGACTGCACCTTCAAGTCGAGCCCGGTGCCGCGCAGGTCCTCGATCGTGAGCAGCGGGCCGCGCCGCGCCCCTTCCACGTCGCGCTCGAACGGCGCAAAGGCGTCGGCGCGATACGGCAACCCTCGCAGCGCGCGCGCGAGCGTGCGGTGCAGATCCTGCGCTTCGGGCAGCGCGGCGCGGCGGCGCTCCTGCGTCTTTTCGCTCGGCAGATACCGCGCCGCCAGATCGAATCCTTCGAGGATGCCCTCGTCCACCGCCTTCTGCAGAGCGAGCGCCGTTTGCTCACTCTTCTCGAGCACCGCCTCGCGGCTCGCGGCGGTCGCGATCAGAAGATAACGCGCGTCCGCCGCGCGCAGATCGGCGCTCAGCCGCTGGTGCAGCTCGCGCGCGGATTCGGGCAGCGGACTCAGATGCCCGAGGTCGTCGTCCCAGATCCGGTCGTGGCGCGCGACGATGGAAGCGAGCGCCGCGAAAAGCAGCACCCAGGCAATCCACGCCGCGCGCCGCATCGCGAGCCCCGCGCGAACCAGGCTGAAGGGAAGCGTGCGCGGCGGCGCTCCCCTGCCCGGGGCGAGCGCGGGCAAATCCCAGCGCGTCACCAGGCCCGCCGAGAGCACCCCGAGCTGCGACAAGCCCTGCAGACTGGAGAGCAGCAGCGCGAGCGAGCCGAACACGGTGGTGAGCACGGCAAGGCGCAAGGTCGGCCAGACTCGGGCGAGGACTTCGCGGATGGATTCGCCGGACTTGCGCTGCGTGAAGACGTAGGACGGGTAATCGACCGCCTCGCCGATCAACGTCGCTCCGAAGGCGAGCGTGATCCCGTGCACCGTGCCGAAGAGCACGCCCACCACCGCGACTCCCACGAGCAGGCCCGTCAGCACCGGCAGCGCGGAGAGCGCCACGGGGCCGGGCGAACGGTATGCGAGGACCAGTACCAGGAGGACCAGCACGCCCGCGAGGCCCGTGAGCCAGCCGATGTCGTGCTCGATCGCCGCACGCGTGCGCGCGGCAAACACGCCCGGCCCGCTGATCAACACGCGGTATTCGGGACCCGCCCCGATACGTTGAAAGGCGCCCATCAGGGCGCCTGCCGCCTCCTGCTCGCGCGCCGCATCCATTCCGGAGGCTGCTGTCTGCGCAAGAAGGAGCGCGCGAGCGCCGTCCCCCGAGAACCAGACGCCGTGCCGCGAGGCCGGCGCACCCTGACCCGCCGCCTCGGCGAGGCTGCGCAATTCGCCCGTCGGATCGCGCGCAAGTGCCCCTGTGAACGCCGTTCCTTCGAGCGTCGCGAGCCGCTCGAGGTTTTCACGCAGGGCGCGGGAAAGCGATTGCTCGCCGAAGCGCTCGGCGCTCACCGTGGGGCTCAGCAGATAGCGATGGCGCAATCCCAGCTCGCGCGCGCCTTGAGTGAATTCCGCGCCGCCGTTTGTGACGTAGTCGAAGCGCCGGTCGGTTGCGAGCGCGCGCGCGAGTTCGCGGGAGAAGCGCGCGAGTTCAGGGGGCGCGCCGCCTTCGATCGCCACCAACATGGTGCGGGAGGCTACGCCCGAGCGCAGCTGCTCGACGAGGAGCCGCTCCAGGGGGCCGCCAGCGGCGGGTAGGAAGGCCGTCAGATCGCTGGTGAAGACCAGGTGGCGCGCGGTCCACCATGCGCTCGCCGCGACGATCGCGAGCCAAACGAGGAGCGCCGTGCGCCGATAGAGCCTCACGTGGACTCTTGGTGGATGGTCATCACCGACCCGTCTCCGCCCGGCTCCAGGATTTCAATGCGGACGATGCGGGAGCCCGAGCCGGCGATGACTATGCTTTTCACGACGCCCGCGACTTCGACCTCCCTCGGGGTGAGCGCCAGCGTCCAGCGTCGCCTCGTCCCTTCCACCCTCACGGAATAGAGTCGCTCGAGCTCCTCGCGGTCACCTGCGAGCGTCGCGCGCAGGCTCTCCACGAGCGCCGCGATCAGCGGCGCGTTATGCAGCGCAATGCGTCGCGTCTTGCCCTCGCGCTCGACGGTCAGCCAGTCGCCGTCCACGCTCATCACTTCCTCGAACGGCAGGGTCTGATGCTTCTCGAGCCGCGCAGGACGCGCATAGAGCAAGGTGCCGGAAAGGTGCAGGGGCTTCTGCAGCACCGCGACGCGCCTGACCTCGGAATATCGGGCCCGGCTCGTCTGCACCTGCGCGAGCTGCGCCATCAGCTTGGCGAAGTCCCAGGGCTCTTCCTGCGCCGCAGCTGGAAGCGAGGCAAGGAGGAGCACCGCGCGCGCGATCCTAGCGCGGAGAGCTGCTCCAGAAATCATAGAAGTTGAACCAGTTGTAGGGCGCGAGGCGGCAGAAATGCTCGAGCCGTTCGGCGTAGCGCTGGGCCCATTCGCGGGTCCACGCTGTCGGCTCGGCACGTTCCGCGTTCGGCTCCTCGCAGAACGGCTCCAGGTGAATGACGTAGTGCTTGCCGCCCTCGTACAAGCCGGCGACCAGATACACCGGCACGCGCAGGCAGAGGGCGACCCGCAGCGGCCCTTGGGGAAAGACGGCATCACGACCGAAGAAGCGGCACGTGACCGTCTTGTCGGAGCCGGCCGAGCGGTCGCCGAGCATGCCGACAAGCTCGCCGCGCGAGAAGCATTCGGCGATCCGCAACATGGTGTCGGCCCCTCCGGGGACGATAATGCGCTCACGGATCGCCGGATCAAGCCGGGCGTTCACCACCTCGGTGATATTCGCGGCATTGTCCTCGTACATCACGACATTGACGGACAACCCGTGCACGGGCGCGAGCGTGCGCAGCAGCTCGAAGCTGCCAAGATGCGCCCCGAGCAAGAGGCATCCTCGCCCCTTGGTGAGCGTGCGTCGCAGGAGTTCCAATCCCGTGATCTCGATGTCGAAGCGACCGAACCGGCCGTCGACGAAATACACGCGGTCGAGGACCGTCGCGGCAAAGGTAAACCAGTGCCGCCAGAGATCGGTGAGGCGCGGCGGCCGGCCCAGGGCGAGCGCAAGGTACTGGCGCGACGAGCTCCGCGCGCGCGGCGAGAATGCGAGGAAGTAGGCGCAAATCGGATACAGCAACAGACGGGCGATGCGCCGCCCGCAGCGCAAAGCGAGCCACTTCATGAGTCGCGTCGCGCTGCGGCTGCCGCGCTCCCGCTCCTCGAGCCAGGGCGAATTCGCCGGGGCGTTCATTTGCGCGCGGTCCGGCGCGGGGCGAGCTTGCCCGCGCGGACCACGGTTCGGACCACGTCGGCGAAGGGACGGTGCTCATGATGAGCGTAGCGCACGCGCCGGAAGACGTACTCGCCGACGAACAGCGCGCCCACCAGAATATAGTCGATCCCGTTCGTAAACACCGACCACGTATGCGGCGTCGCCAGCACCGCCAGCACCGCGGACACGGCCGCCATGCTCACGAAAAACGCGGTCCAAATGACCGTCGACCATCGCGTATAGCGCGCGATCTCCGGGGGAAGCTCCGTTCCGCGCACGAGGCGGGCGAACCAGCTGATCATCGGCTCCTCACCCCGCGCCAAGGTCCTCCCGAACCAGACGGCCAGGGCGACATTGAAGACGACGGGCGGAAGCTTGAGCAGCGCGTCCGGTTCGGCGACGAGCGGCGCCGCCGCGAGCAGCGCGAAACCCGCCAAGCCCCACTTCCCCGGAAAGGACAGATAGAGCAGCGCAGCGAGGCACAGCCACGCTGCCGAGGCCAAATAGCTGAGCCCGGTGGTGACCGCGGCGTGCGTGAGGACGGGGTAGGCGACGAGCACCACGACGCCGAGCGCCTGCCGCGAGATCAAGGGACGCAGCGACACCGGGCGTACCCGCACTCAGTTCCCCGGGATCGGCGGCAACAGGTCAAGAACAAACCGGGCTTTCATGTTCTCCTCCGTCCGTTTGGAAATGCCAAGGGGCGCGTTGCGAGGCCCCTATTCCGGGCAGGCTATGGCAAAACCTCCGGCCGATCAAGCGGCCCGGCGCCCACCCGGAGCGCCGTCGCGCCACCTAGGCTCGTGCTCTGGCAAGTCGGCCATCGATTATTATTGCATCCATGGATTCGACGGCGCGCGACTGGGTTCCCGATACCGCCTTCGGCAGGTGGTTTCTCAGCACCGACATGTGGCTTCAAAGGGTTCTGGCGCGGGCGATAGCGGATCTGAAGCAGCTGGCGGGCACGAATGCGCCCGATTCGTTCAACCGTCTGATGGATGTCGGCTGCGGGCAAGGGCGGGTGTTTTCCCTGCTGCAGAAAACATTCTCTCCCAGGCAAATCGTCGGCGTTGACATCGACCCCCACCTGCTGGAGCGTGCGGCGCAGTCGGCCCGGGAGTGTGGCTGCCCGGTCGAATTGAAGCGCAGTTCGGTCACGCGGCTCGACCTGCCCGATGCGTCCATCGACGTGATTTTCTGCCACCAGCTGATCCACCACGTCGCCAACCAGGAGGGCGCGTTGCGCGAGCTGCATCGCGTGCTCGCGCCGGGCGGCATGCTCTTGCTGGCGGAATCCTGCGAAGCGTTCATCAAGACGTGGGTGGTGCGCTTGCTTTTCCGCCATCCACGCGACGTGCAGAAGCCGGCCGAAGGCTATCTCGATCTGGTGCGCGCCGCAGGCTTCGTGTTTGGCGATGCGGACGTGCGCACCTCGACGCCGTGGTGGTCGCTGCCGGACTTTGGCGTTACGCGAAGGCTGGGGCTCGTGCGCAGGCCGCCGGTGGCCACCGAGCTGCTGGTGGTGGCGAGGAAGGCGCCCGCGTAAAGCCGCCTTCGGTCTTAACGACTCCTTATACCGTAATATTTTGCAAGCGCTTCCTTCGCGTGTTTTACGACGGGTTGCGCGACAGCCTTTTCACCCACCTCCTGGAGGAGAGGTACATATTTGTCATTTTTTGAGCTGCCCAAGGCTTTTGCCTGCCAAGCGACGGAATCGCTACGCTCCCGGTCGTTCAGATCGGTTCTTGCATAATTGGTACGCAATTTCTGCGCCAAAAGCTCCAGCAAAATATCGTCCTTGGAATCGAAATAGACTCTCTTTGCACCCACACGCTGCAATAGCAAATCATCGGATCGCAGCATATTCGCAACTCGATTCACGTTGTCGCTAAGCTTCGGGTCGAAAGAGCTACGATTCGAAATGATGGGATTCCACTTGTTGTAATCCGGAAGATCCTGCAATGCGACGCGCGCAAACCTGTCATAACCGGCGTCCCCGAGGAATTTTTTTATCGTTGGCTCGTATTTGGTTTGGCCCGAGAAACCAAGTGAGCGAATGTACCTGGCAACCCGGTTCCTTTCGTTCCTGTTGTCCCGGCTCGCGTCGGCATCCTCCAATAGACGCTTTTCGACAATATCGAACAAACGAGTATCGGAAAGACCCATCCAAGAAAATGTATCGGCAGCGTCAGAGTGAAGGCTCTTCCCCCCGCTGAATATCTGGATATAGCGCTGCAGGTCGTCTTCAACCGAAACGGCAGCGGCAAAATTGGAGAAAATCAGCGATGCAAAAAATACAAGGATAAACCGCATTGTCATATCCTCCGATAAGTGAATATTGTTCCTAGCGCCGGATTTTTTCGCTGGGCAGCTCCGGGGACGCCACGCCCATCGAAATGACGTACTTGAGCGCCTCGTCCACGTTCATGTCGAGCTCGATCACGTCGCCCTTGGGCATCATCAGGAAGAACCCCGAGGTCGGGTTCGGCGTGGTCGGGACATAGACGCTCACATAGTCTCCGTGCAGGTGATTGGCGACATCGCCTCCCGGCCGCCCGGTGAGAAAAGCGATCGTCCAGCTGCCCGCGCGGGGATACTGGACGAGGAGCGCCTTGCTGAACGCCTGTCCGCCGGGGGCGAACAGCGTGTCGCTCACCTGCTTCACGGCGTTGTAGATGGTCTTCACTACCGGGATGCGGCCGAGCAGATTCTCCCAGAACGAGAGCAGCCGCCGCCCGAGGATGTTGGAGGCGAGCACGCCGGTGACGAACACCACCACCACGGTGAGCAGCGCACCAAGACCCGGAATCTGACGGCCGAAGAGGACTTGCGGCTGATATTGCGGCGGCAGGAGCTGCAGCGACTGGTCCATCGTGCTCACGATCAACTCCAGCACCCAGATCGTGATCGCGAGCGGGATCCAGATCAAGAGCCCGGTGATGAGGTATTTTTTCATCGGGCACCGCCCTCTCCCCGGCGGCGTTCCACGCTAAGGACGAACGCCTGCCCCGCTGCTGACGGCTTCGGATTTCGACTCGGACTTCTTTTCGGTCTTGCTCTCGGTCTTGCTTTCGGACTTGCCGCCGGACGGGGTGTCGGACTTCGCATCCGATTTCGCGTCGGACTTCGCATCCGATTTCGCGTCGGACTTCGCGTCGGTTTTCGTGTCGCTCTTGTCCGTGCCGCTCTTCGCCGCCGGTTTGGCGCCGCTGTTCCTGAAGTCGGTCGCGTACCAGCCGCTGCCCTTCAACTGGAATCCCGCTGCGCTCAGCATCTTGGAGAACGTCTGCTTCTCGCACTCGGGACAGACGGTCATCACCGGGTCGTTGATCTTCTGCAGGTATTCCTTCTGGAACCCGCAGGACGTGCAACGGTATTCGTAGATCGGCATGGCGCCTCCAGAGCCGGGTAAATTATACCCCGAACAACTAGTGGGGACGCCCCCGTAGCTTTCAAGCTCCTTCTCGCGCGCGCGGCCCGATGGCAGCGTCGTGCGATTCACGCGATGCCGAGGTTTCCGGACACTCCGACAAGGCGCGGCAGGTTGAGTTTGCGCGGTTTCACGACTTTCTTGTCGCGAAGATAGCGGCTCAACACCTCCCACATCGGCTCACCTGCGTTTTCGCCCGGGGCGCCTTCGGCGATCGGCGCCCACCCCGCCACTTTGTAGAGCTTGTCCGCTTCGATCGGGCGTCCGCGCAAGCGCATATCACCGATACGCCTGCCGATTTTCGCGCCGGGTCTGCATCCGTAGGTCATCCCGCCCACCCGCACCATGTCTCCGCCCTGCTTGTAGTACGGATCGGGGTGAAACAGGTTGTCGCACACGTCTTCGAGGATAGCCTTGATCGTGGCTCCGGTCATCCTCGTCACGACGGTGTCGGGATAAGTGATCGCGGTCTGGTTCATGATCTGCTCGAAAGTGATCGCTTCACCCGGCAGCAAGCTCGTGCCCCAGCGAAAGCCGG
>DATHHZ010000391.1:0-2971 GCA_035316965.1 Burkholderiales bacterium
TGTTCACCCAGCCGACCACGCCGCTCTGCGGGCCGCCCGCGCTCGTCCACAGCGTCCGGTTGGCGTCCTTGGCGAAATAGAGGTGATGCGTGGAGAAGCAGGTGTCGACGTGCTGCCACTTGCCCGTCTTCGGATCGTAGACGGAGATCTGGCGCGGCGATGCGTCAAGCGGCGCGACCTTCGCCGAAGGATGATTGGAGCCTTTCTTGCAGAAGTCCGGGTTGGGCGCCGGTCGGATCCTCGCGCTGAACCATACCCTCCCCTCGCTATCCATCATCGCGTTGTGAATGCTCGAGTGGCCGTCCCAGATCGGCTCCTTGCCCCAGTAGGCCGAGGGCTGCATCGGCAAGTCCGTGGAAGACGGCGTCTTGGGGTTGGAAACGGGGTGCCTGATCTGCGACGCCTGGTGCTTGATAGGATCGAGCACCGGGATCAGGTCGGTGCTTTCCTCGGGCGCGCCGTAGATCGGGCCGTTGGCATTGAGTCGCGGATTGTCCCGATCGGTCGAGATGCCGTCGTGGAGATAGTATTTCGGCGTCGAGAAATCCCACATCGTGACAACCATGTTGCGCTCGACGCCTTGCGGCCGCTCGGGCTTGGCGAAAGGCAGCTCGCCCGCGGCGATGCGGTCGGTCCAGTCGGCGTAATTCTTCAGCGCTGCGTCGGCGCCCATGTAACCCAGGCCGAGCGCCATTTGCGTCAAGGCCTGTCCGGATTGCGTGCGCCGCGCCCAGCCCGCGACTCCGGGGCCGAATTCCTTCGGCACCGTGCGCATGCCCTTGCTGCCGAGCGAGTGGCACGACTGGCACGCGTTCTTCACCGTGTCGACCCATTCCTCCTGCGTTTTGATGTTCGACGAGATGCCGTTGCCCTTCTCGCCGGTGCCGGGAAATTCGCTCTTGGCCGGGATGTTGATCATCGAATACCAATACATGCCGGGATAGTATTCCGCCGCCGCGGCTGCGCTGGGCGCGGGCACTGCGGTCAGGTTGAGGGTTTTTCCCGGCGTGCTGCTCACCCAAGGCGAATCGACCAGCCCGTAGCCGCGTACCCACACGCTGTAGTTGGCCTTGGGAAGATCGGGAATCAGGAAACGCCCGCGATCGTCGGTGACGACGAGCTTGGCGAATTTTGTGGGAAGGTCGGTGGTTTCCGCGATAACCCAGACGCCGGCCTCGGGACCGTTCGGGCCGGTGACGACGCCTCCGATGTCGTTCGCCCCGGCGCTGCCCGTGCCCTGCGTGCTCAGGCACGCGGTCAGAAGCGCCGCGAGAGCGCTCGCCACGACGCCCAAGTACAGAGTTTTTTTCGTCTTCATGAATCCCCCTTTGGATGCGGCCGAGGGCCGCTATGGAAGTGTGATTTTTCCGGTCCGGCATTCGCCGGAGCCCATGCTTTTCCGCGCACCAGAATGCACCTTTCCGGCGGTCTCGGCAAGCCGGGAGGGGTCGCGGCGGATCGGCGGACCCTCGGTACAATGCGCGGATGCTCAGCCTCGTGTTCGGGACGATCGCATTTTTCGTTGCGACCTATTTCATCAGACGTTATCTGAACGAGATCGGCATTCCGAAGACTTTGGTACGCGGCCTGGTCGTATTCGTGCTCGCCCTGGCAGCGGCTTACGGCGTCGCATTCATCGTCGACTGGGCCGCCGGCCTGGCGGGATAGTTCAACCTGCATCAGGTATTGGCGACGTCATGAAGATCATTGCGATCGAGAGCTTTGTCCTCACCGTTCCCACGCCCAAGCCGATGGCGCTCAACTACGCGCAGCAGAAGCTCGTCGTCGCGGAGATCGCGACCGACGAGGGGGTGAAGGGCCTGGGCTACAGCCTGGTCTTCGGCGGAGGAGGCGCGGAAGCCGTGCACGCCTATCTCGAGACGCGTCTCGCGCCAGCCCTCCTCGGGGAGGATCCGCTCTTCGTCGAGCGTCTCTGGGAAAAGATGTTCCGTGTCGACATGGGCATCAAGAAGCAGGGCGTCGCGGCCTACGCGCTCTCCGCGCTCGACATCGGCCTGTGGGACATCGCGGGGAAGGCCGCGGGCCTGCCGCTCTACAAGCTGTGGGGCGCGGTGACGGACAGGGTGCCCGCGTACGGCAGCGGCGGCTGGTCGAAGTACAGCGAGCGCGAGCTCATCGCCGAAGCCGAGAAATACGCCGCGCTCGGCTGCAAGTACTACAAGATGAAGATCCACCACGCCGATCCGCGCGAGAACGCGAAACGCGTCGGTGCGGTGCGCCGCGCGCTGGGCGATGGGGTGCGCATGATGGTGGACGTGAACCAGCGTCTGGACGTGCTGGCGAACATACGGCAGGCGCAAGTGCTCGAAGAGTTCGACCTCGTGTGGTACGAGGAGCCGGTGCTCGCCGACGACATCGCGGCCTGCGCCGAAGTCGCGCACGGCATCAAGATCCCCGTTGCGACCGGCGAGAACAACTACACGCGCTTCGAGTTCCGCGACCTCGTCGAGCGCCGCGCCGCGAGGGTTCTCATGCCGGACGTCTGCCGCGCCAACGGCTTTTCCGAGACGATGCGCATCGGCCGCCATGCGGCCGCGCATCAGATCGCGGTCTCGCCGCACCTTGTGCACGAGCTGTCGCTCCAGGTCGTCGGCGCACTCTCGAACGGCTTCCTCGTTGAGTTCATCGACTGGACGCCGCCCGATCTTTTCGAAGAGATGCCTGAATGCAGGGACGGCTGCTTCAGCGTTCCCGAGCGGCCCGGGCACGGCATGGCGCTTGCCCGCGGGGCGAAGGAAAAGTACCGGAGCGCCTAGAAACAGCCTGCTAACGCGTGGCCGTGTATCGCGCCCGCGCGCTCACGGCGGCGAGCAGCGAGGCGGCGAAGCGGCGGCTGTGCTTCACCAGGTTGAGAAACGCGTTGCGGTTGATCGCGAGCAGTTTGCAGTTGCTTTCCGCGACGGCGCTTGCAAGCCGTGGCGTGCGATCGACCAGCGCCATCTCGCCGAAC
>DATHHZ010000392.1:0-2075 GCA_035316965.1 Burkholderiales bacterium
TTCGATCTGCTCGACCAGGACGTAGGCCTTGATCGTGCCGATCGGCTGCCCGAGGTGCTGCTCGAGCGCCGCAAGCAATTCGTTCCACAGCGCCGCCTCTTCGGCGGTCTGGATCTTCGGCAGGTAGAGGACGATCGATGCCCCCGAGTCGCGCAGGTTCTGGTGGTTGTTGACCACGTAGAGCGCGAGATCGACGATCGAAGCCGAGAAGCCGGTGCCGTCCTTCTCGCGCACGTGGCGGTCGTCGAGGTGCAGACCGCGCGCGCGGAAGATCTTGGTGGTGAAGTCGAGCTGTTGGCGCCAGTCGGCGACGATGGGTCGCCCGAAAAAACCTTGCGCCCACTGGTTCATCTCGGCGGCGACTTCTTCAGCGACACGCAGAAAACGCGGGTCTTTGGAGATTGCGAGCTGGAGGTTGCGCTGGTTGTCGAGCGACATGGTATCGACCTGCCCGAGGGCGTCCTCGCCATCGAACATCCAGCCGTCGGCACCCGAGAGGAGCGCGTAGGCAGCGTTGCGCAGGCCGCTCTCAGTGCTCGCCCTCGGCCTGGCGACAGGCCCGGTACCCTGGATCCACTGGCGCTTCAGATCGACTGGGATTTCGCTCCCCTCGAAGTTGCCGTCGCGGGCGTCCTGAACCCGGATGCCCGTGCGCGGGATCAGCGCCTCGGGGTCGAGAAAGGCGATACGCTGCCGGCTGCGCTCCCGCGTCAGTCGCCGCGCAATGCGCCTTGACATCAGGTCCCGCCGGTCACGGTTGAGCGGCGTCAGGACCTCCAGCGCCGCAAGCGCCGCCGGGGTGTAGACCTCGGGGTATGCCTTAAGCGCGCTGTTGCGGTAATAGAGTCTTCGAGTCATCTGCTTCTCGTACCCCAAAACTTATGCCACCGAGGGATCTGGACCCATTGCGGATAAACGTGCGTTGAACTAAACCGCTGCATTCGTGGGAGGCCTCCAGTCCATTTGTCGAATGCTCTGGACCCATCTCGTTCTTCACGTTTTTCCGGAAATGTGCGCATCGTATAAACCTTGATTTTCGGTTCTTTCTTCCTCCAACACAAGATAAGGACGATTATCTTGCCTTCAGTATCATAATTCGATTCTTCGGTTGCTTACTCTTCCCAGTTGATACTGCCGAACTTCAATCGTGTTGCCATGCTGGGCGGTGTACTTGTGCCCTTCAAGCGCAAAGTCGCCTTTCATCTGCAGAGTCATAATCCTGATCTTGCCAACAACGGGCAGGCACCGGCGCTAACTTCCGCCGGTTACTGCCCCAGGCGGCATTAAGGTGCACAAGGGTTGAAACGTATCTGGAGCGATAACGCTCAGATGTACTGCTCGGCCAGCATCTCGGCTGCGGTTTCGTCCAGCTGTTCGGCGCGTCGCACTTCTTCGAAGCGAGCGAGCAGTTTGCTGCTGCTCTCCGCTCTCTCCGATCGACCGGCGCTTCCGGAAACTACTGCCAATACGCGTTCCATGGGCGCGGCCGTAAAACCCCCTAATCCATGCGTTGTTCGAAATGCAGGGTACCCCGACTTCTACGGGTACTGCGTTACACGCCATGTGAGCCGTAACCGTCTTAACAGACTATAATGACGCACACTTATGGCCCTGACCGCAGGCGCCAAACTCGGCCCCTACGAAATTCAATCGCCGCTGGGCGCGGGCGGGATGGGAGAAGTGTACCGCGCACGCGACCCGCGACTGGGGCGCGATGTCGCTATCAAAGTTCTCCCTGTGTCGTTCGCTGCCGACGCTGAGCGACTGCGGCGCTTTGAGCAGGAAGCGCGCGCTGTAGCAGCCCTGAACCATCCCAACATCCTCGCCATCTACGACATCGGCACGCGGGAGGGCGCGCCATTCATCATTTCTGAGCTGCTGGAAGGCGAGAGTCTGCGCAGTCGGCTCTCCGGCGGGGCGTTGCCGGTGCGCAAAGCCATCGAGTATGCCGTACAGATAGCGCACGGGCTGTCGGCGGCGCACGAGAAGGGCGTTGTCCACCGCGACCTGAAGCCGGAGAATGTCTTTGTCACTCGCGACGGGCGGGTCAAGATCCTGGACTTCGGCCTGGCGAA
>DATHHZ010000393.1:0-3408 GCA_035316965.1 Burkholderiales bacterium
GGCTTCCCGGATCAGCCTACCCCATTTCTCGGAATCGGCGCGCATCGCTCTCCCGAACTGCTCGGGGGTGCTGCCGACCGCGGTCGCACCCATCGTGGAAAGTTTTTCCGACACCCCCGCGTCCTGCAACACCTTGACGACGTCTGCGTGGATCTTCCCGACGACCGCGCGGGGCACCGCTGCCGGCACGACGAGGCCGAACCAGTTGGTCAGCTCGTAACCGGGAAGCGATTCGGCGACGGTCGGCACTTCGGGCAGAAGCGGCGAACGCGCGGCGCCGAGCACCGCGAGCGCATTCAGCCGCTTGTCGCGTACATAAGGCAGCGCCTGCACTAGGCTGTCGAAGGTGAGCGACACCTGCCCTCCGAGCAGGTCCTGGAAGCTCGGCGCGCTGCCTTTGTACGGGACATGAACGAGGTTCACCTTCGCCATGCTCTTGAAGAGCTCGCCCGCGAGGTGCGGTGCGCCGCCCGGCCCCGAGGACGAATAGTTGATTTCCCCGGGGCGCGATCTTGCGAGCGCGATCAGCTCGGCGACGTTGCGGGCCGGCAGCGAAGGATGCGCGACGAGCACGAAATGCACCGCGACGACCTGCGTGACCGGCGCGAAATCGCGCAAGGGATCCACGGGCATCTTCGCGATCAGGTGCGGGTTGACGGCAAGATTGCCGAGCGTTCCCATGAGGAGCGTGTGGCCGTCGGGTGCCGAGCGCGCGGCGAATTCCGTGCCGATCACGCCGCTCGCCCCGGCGCGGTTGTCGACAATCACCTGCTGGCCCCAGGCTTCGGTGAGTTTCGGTGCGAGGAGGCGCGCGACGATGTCGACGCCCCCGCCCGCGGGGAAGGCGACGACGATGCGCACCGGCTTGGCGGGGAACGTTTGTGCAAGCGCGCTCGCGCCCATTGCAACGGCGAGCAGCGCGACGATAGCGATCCTCTTCATGTCAGGCGCTCAGGAATCCAACGGCTTGACCGAAACCTCGAGCTTCGCAACTCCTGCGCGCGCAGCTTCATTTTGCAGCGGATCGATCTCGGCGGCGCTGTACGGGATGCCGCTCCTGCGGCGCTTCTCTTCCTCGCGCGCCTCGAGCTCTCCGGGGAGCAGGATCTCGTCGAAGCCTTCGGCCCTCGGGCAGGCACGCACGCGCTCGACCAGCGTGTCCATGCGAACGCGGTAGTCTTTCTTCGACACGAACAGGTCCGGCTTCATCGCGAGGAAGAAGTGTCCCACGTTCTGCGGCCGGTCGAACACCTTGTATTGATCGGTGACTTCACCGGCAAAGGCCGCGCCCGAGAGCACGCCCCCGAAAATGTCCATCAGCATCGAAAGGCCCGAACCCTTCGGTCCTCCGATCGGCAGCACCACGCCCTTCAGGGCTTCCGTCGGATCGGTCGTCGGGCGCCCTTGCGCGTCGAGCGCGTAGCCGAGGGGAATCTTCTCGCCGCGCTTCTCGGCGATCCGGATCTTGCCGCGCGCGGCGACTGCGGGCGACATGTCGAGCACGAAAGGCGCGAGCTTTCCGCCCGGGGCGCCCGCCGCGAGCGGGCTCGTCCCGAGAAGAGCCTCGCGCCCGCCCCAGGGCGGCATCGCGCGCGAGGCGTTGGTGAAGACCAGCGCGACGAATCCCGCGTCGAGCGCTTGCAGCACGTAAGACGCCGCCATGCCGAAGTGAGTACTCCTTCTTGCAGAGGCGATCCCGATCCCCGATTTCCGGGCCAGTGATATCGCCTCGGCCATGGCGCGCGTGCCGATCACGAATCCGAAGCCGTTCTGGCCATCGAGCGCCGCCGCCGTGGGCGCGACCCGTTTCGGAAAAAGCTTGGGCTTGGGATTGATGAGGCCGCGGCGAACGCGGTCGAGATAGCCCGGCAGGCGCGTGAGGCCGTGCGTGTCCACGCCGCGCAGGTCGGCGCGCACCAGGCACGCGGCGACGGTCGCGGCGTCCTTCTTCGGAACCCCGTGCGCGGCGAGCAGCGCCTTCGCAAAGGCGTCGGCTTCTTCATGCTCGACGAATACGCGTTCGCTCATCGCAGCGCGATCTCGTGTACCTGCTTCGCGCGAGCAGTGGACTCGGCGAGCAGAAATGCAAGGTCGGTGCCGGTCGACACGTAGCGCGCGCCCATCCTGACGAACTCGGCGGCGAGCTTCGGGCGCGTGGCGAGACCGCCCACGCCGACGTGCTTGCCGTGCTTGCGGCAGGCGGCGATCGTGCGCGCGTAGGCTTCGCGCACGCGCTCATGCTCAAATTGTCCCGGGAGGCCCATGTCGGCGAGGAGGTCGTTCGTGCCCATCAGCACCATGTCCACGCCTTCGACCGCGGCGATCTCCTCGGCGCGCTCGATCGCGTCGGCGGTCTCGAACTGCACGACCACCATGGTGGCGTCGTTCATCGCCGCGTTTGCCTCCGCAGCAGGAAACGAGCGGTAGTGCAGGTGCGGCAGCCCGCCTCCGGTGGAGCGCTCGCCGAAGGGAGGATATTTCGCCGAGGCGACGACCTCGCGCGCTTCTTCCGCCGAACGGATGTGCGGCGCGATCACGCCGAGCGCGCCGCCGTCCAGCGCCCGCGAGACGTGCTCGGGCCGGGTGCTCGGCACGCGCACGAAGGGTGCGACGCCGATCTCGAGCGCCGCGATGCAGATCTGGCTCGTCGTCTCGAGCGAGAGGCTCGAGTGCTCGACGTCCACATAGATCGAATCGAAGCCGGCCGTCTTCGCGATTCGCGCGATCTCGATCGAGCGCGCGAGACGCACGGTGATGGAGGCGACGACCTCGCCGCGCGCGAGCTTCTCTTTTACGTTGTTGCGCACGATTTCTCGCGGCGATGCGGACATGGCGTTTCTCCGGGGCGACTGCCCGCTATTGTATGCTCGCGCGCACGAGGGAATCCGTGGTCCGGTCGGACCGGGGCGCGATCCGCTACGATATCGCAATTCCGGGCGCGCCGGCTCCTCGACGGGATGAAATATCGCTTGCGTTGGTGTATGTTTGCCGAAGTACAATTCCCGCTCACACTCCACGGAGCCCGCCCATGCACAACCTCGCCGCGCCTGCCGGCCGCATCCTGATCGCGCTGATTTTCCTCCTGTCGGGAATCGACAAGATCGTGCATTACGGCCCGACCCTGGGGTACATGCAGAAGGCCGCCTTGCCCTTCCCCGAACTGCTGCTCATCGCCTCCGCGATCATCGAAATCGTTGCTGCGCTTGCGATCATGGCCGGGTGGAAGACGCGCTGGGCGGCGGCCCTGCTGTTCCTGTGGATGATTCCCGTTACCTGGGTGTTTCACAACCCAGGCGGCGGCCAGGAACAGATGGCTCACTTCATGAAGAACATCGCCATCTCGGGTGGCCTGCTCCTGCTCTTCGCCCTCGGCCCCGGCGCGTTCAGCGTCAACCGATCCAGCTAGGG
>DATHHZ010000394.1:0-2630 GCA_035316965.1 Burkholderiales bacterium
GGCCGTGGTGCTCGGCGAGGGCCGCATGCTGCCCGAGTTCGAGTCCGGTCTCACTGGCGTCAGCGCGGGTGAGCGGAAGACTTTTCCGGTGGTTTTCCCCGCCGGCTACCCGGGCAAGGAAATTGCCGGAAAGAGCGCGGACTTCGAGGTCAGCGTGCAAAAAGTCGAGATGCCGAAGCTCCCGGCGATCGATGCCGAATTCGCGAAATCGCTCGGCGTGGCCGACGGCGATATCGCGAAAATGCGCGATGAGGTCAGGGCGAACGTCGAGCGCGAAGTCAAGAAACGCGTGGAGGGAGAGGTCAAGCAGAAGGTCATGCAGGCGCTCATCGACTCGGCGACGCTCGAGCTGCCGAAGTCGCTCGTCGAAATCGAGCTGCAGCGCGTGGTGCAGCAGGCGCGCGCGGACCTCGAGGCGCGCGGCGTCAAGCTGGAAAGGCTGCCGGTGAATCCCGAGGCGCTCGAAGCGCAGGCGCGGCGGCGCGTGACGCTGGGACTCATCCTCGGCGAGCTGGTGAAATCGCACGAGCTCGGGGCCAAGCCCGAGCAGGTGCGTGCTCTGGTGACCGAGCACGCCCAGACCTATGAACAGCCCTTCGAAGTGGTAAGATGGGTCTACTCGGAGCCGCAGCGTTTGAACGAATTCGAGGGCTTGGCAATCGAGTCGAACGTCATTGGCTGGGTCCTCGAGCGTGCCAAGGTGGAGGATAAGGCGATCAGCTTCGATGAACTGATGGGAGCAGCGAAATGAGCGGCATGACCTGGAGCACGGGCGCGCCGCAGGTCCGGGCGTCCAGTCAGGATCCGCAGGACCTGGGGCTGATCCCCATGGTGATCGAGCAGAGCGGACGGGGCGAGCGCGCCTACGACATCTACTCGCGCCTGCTCAAGGAACGCGTCGTTTTCCTCGTCGGTCCGGTCAACGAGATCTCGGCCAACCTGATCGTCGCGCAGCTCCTTTTCCTCGAGTCGGAAAACCCCGACAAGGACATCTTTTTCTACATCAATTCCCCGGGCGGTTCGGTGTCCGCCGGGCTTGCGATCTACGACACCATGCAGTTCGTCAAGCCCGACGTCTCCACGCTTTGCGTCGGGCAGGCGGCCAGCATGGGCGCGCTGCTGCTCGCCGCGGGCGACAAGGACAAGCGTTTCTGCCTGCCGAATTCCCGGGTGATGATTCACCAGCCGATGGGCGGCTTCCAGGGCCAGGCGTCCGACGTCGAGATCCACGCCAAGGAAATCCTCTACTTGCGCCAGCGCCTGAACGAGATCATGGCGAAGCACACCGGCCAGAGCGTGGAGCGCATCTCGAAGGACACCGATCGCGACAATTTCCTTTCGGCTGAAGACGCGGTGAAATTCGGCCTCGTCGACAAGGTGCTGACTTCGCGGGCCGAGGCGGCGGCGGCAGCAGCGGCGGGTTGAAGGCGGAAACGTCATGACCGAAAAAACCGGCGGCGAAAAACTTCTCTACTGCTCCTTCTGCGGCAAGAGCCAGCACGAGGTGAGGAAGTTGATCGCCGGGCCGTCGGTGTTCATCTGCGACGAGTGCATCGAGCTGTGCAACGACATCATCCGCGAGGAAAGCGCCGCGGACAAGGGCGGCAAGCCCTCCAAATCCGACCTGCCGACGCCCCGGGAAATCTGCGGGATACTGGACGAGTACGTGATCGGGCAGGAACTCGCCAAGAAGATCCTTTCGGTCGCGGTATACAACCACTACAAGCGCCTGAAGCACCTCTCGAAGAACGACGAGGTCGAGCTCGCCAAATCGAACATCCTCCTCGTCGGCCCCACCGGATCGGGCAAGACGCTGCTCGCGCAGACGATGGCGCGCCTCCTGAACGTTCCGTTCGTGATCGCCGACGCGACAACGCTCACCGAGGCGGGCTATGTCGGCGAGGACGTGGAGAACATCATCCAGAAGCTGCTCCAGAACTGCGACTACGACGTCGACAAGGCGAAGCGCGGCATCGTCTATATCGACGAGATCGACAAGATTTCGCGCAAGTCCGATAACCCTTCGATCACCCGGGACGTTTCCGGCGAAGGCGTGCAGCAGGCGCTGCTGAAACTGATCGAGGGGACGATCGCGTCGGTGCCGCCGCAGGGCGGCCGCAAGCATCCCAACCAGGACTTCGTACAGGTGGACACCACGAACATCCTGTTCATCTGCGGGGGCGCGTTCGACGGCCTGGAAAAGATCATCCGCAGCCGCTCCGAAAAGAGCGGCATCGGCTTCGGCGCGGACGTGAGAAGCCTGAAGAACGGCAAGGACATCAGCGAGATCCTGAGGACCGTCGAACCGGCAGACCTTATCAAGTACGGGCTTATTCCCGAGTTCGTCGGGCGGCTGCCGGTCGTGGCGACGCTCGAGGAACTCGACGAGGAGGCCTTGATCCAAATACTGACCGAACCGAAGAACGCTCTCATCAAGCAGTATCAGAAGCTGTTCAGCATGGAGGGAGTCGATCTGGAGGTGCGGGCGCAGGCGCTGCAGGCGATCGCCGAACAGGCCATCCTGCGGGGAACCGGCGCTCGCGGATTGCGCGCGATCATGGAAGAGGTCCTGCTCAACGTGATGTACGAATTGCCCTCACGCGAGGACGTCACGAAATGCCTCGTGGATC
>DATHHZ010000395.1:0-5318 GCA_035316965.1 Burkholderiales bacterium
CGAGAAACACCGTTCCGCCGAGGACAAGAATTTTCACTACCCTGCTCCTGTCTCCGGCACTCGAGACAGCCGCCTGCTCATTTCCCTACCACCGCAGCACCAACGGTACGGTGGGCCGAAAATCATGGAACCCGCCCGACGTCGCGCCGTCCCAATCCAGTTCAAGATGATGCTCGGCAGCCGGCTTCAATCCGAGGACGCCAAGGCCGCGAAGCATGCTGAGACCCTGGGAAGGTCGGGATGCTTCCGGGCCACACACCGTAACCCTGGTCAATCGCCGGCGTTCGCCACGATGCTCGCGCGGCGGCTGGCGCTCGGATGGCGCCGTTACTGGCGGTTGCGACACGTAAAGGAAAACAAGAGGCTCGTGCCACATGAACCGCGGCGTCACGATAGGGATGTTAGTGCCCTCCGGGAGGAACGGCGCCTCGTACGGCCACGTTTCGATCGGAACCTCGCCGTTCTCGGGGCGGAGCGCGACGCCAAATGGCGAGGCCCCGGTCTCTCGCCAGCGAACGCGCTCCCAGAGTCCGAGTGGACGGACGACTTCAGACTGTAGGTCATCGTCGTCATGCCGCCACAAAAGCTCAAGGTAGGCGTTGTCGAAGAACGCACACGCGTTGGCGGTACCCTGGCCCTGATGGATACGGCGACGACCAAACTGCAGTCCGAAGTCAGCCAGAGCGCGCTCGGCGGCGTGCGGATTTTCAACGCAGATGAACACGTGATCGACGGCCAGCGGCATTGTTAGGCGTCATCGAAATTCATGCGGAATTCGACGCCGTGACTCTCGAAGCCGAGGCGCTGATAGAGCTCATGGACTTTCGGACGTGATGTCCGGCTTGTGGCGATGAGTTTGTAACACCCCGCCTCCCGCGCCGCGGCGATCACTTCCTGCACCAGCCTCGTGGCGAGTCCACCACCTCGCTGCGACTCGTCGACATAGACGTCTTCGAGCAGCCCAAACGGCGCGTCGTGAAGGTCATTGCGCATGACGTATAGGTAGGCTCGGGCGATCTCCCCGTCACCGCCGCTGATCGAGAAGCGGATGCCATGCGCCGTTTGAATTCTTCGATCGATCTTCACGCAACCGACTCCGTCAATCTAGTGTCGCACGACGATCATAGGCTGTCCGTTCGATGGAAGGCTTAGAGCGCGTTTTCCTCATATGCGCTGGATTTCGCGCACCATCAGTAATTCGCCCGGCTCAACTTGATGCTTCATGTGCTGCTCAGGCGATGCTAGCGAGAAACCCAGGCGCTCGAGCAAGCGCATCGAGCGAAGATTCTCGCGTTTTAGCACCGTTGAGAGGCTGTGTACTTGATAGTGTTCGACAAGCTCGGAGATCATCGCTTGGACAGCCTGGCGCGCGAGGCCGCGACCCCAGTAAGCGCTGGACAACTCGTAGGCGATGGCTGCGCGGTCGTTGGGATGCACCGTTGCTTGAACGTAACCGATGAGCTCGGAAGTTGGGAGGCGGACAACCCAGTTGAGCCATTGTTCCCGGCCATTCGCCGAGAGCCTTGATTCGAGCTTCGTAAACCGCGTGCGCAACCATTCGAGAGAGGGTGGCGGCTCGTTCTCGTACTCGTAGATAGCCGGGTCGCTGAGGACCGCGAACATCTCTTCCGCATGCGCCGCGGTTTGTGGCTCCAGTGTGAGGCTGGTAGTCTCGATCATGCGCATGCGCGCTCTAACCTGTAGTGAACCCCGTTCGATCAGCCCGCGAACCTCAGCCCAAGCTGCAGCAGTTCATCCCAAGCGTCGCCTTTGACGATGCCTTTGACGACGCGATCGACTTTCGCCGCATGCTCCAGCGCCGCCAAGAGCGCCGCGCGGGGGAGCTTCTTTGCGGCGCGGCCCACGAGGGACTGTCTCGCATCGCCCCACACGCGCGCTTCGCGCAGGACATCGGAAATCGGCCGGCCCGCCGCGATGCCGGTTTGCACGCGGCAGATTGCACGGATTTCCTCGGCGAGGATCCACAGCACGCGCGGAGGCGCCTCGCCTTCGCCGCGCAGGCCTTCGAGCATGCGCGCAAGCCGCGAGCGCTCGCCCGAGAGCATCGCTTCGGTGAGCTTGAGCGCGTCATAGCGCGCCACGTTCATCACTGACTCGCGCACGGCGTCGAAGTCGAGCTCCCCGGCGGGCAATAGCAGCGCGAGTTTCTGGATCTCCTGGTGGGCGGCAAGGAGATTGCCTTCGACGCAGTCGGTGAGGAACTGCAGGGTTTCGGGAGTTGCGCGCTGCTTCTGCCGCGCGAGGCGAGCCGCGATCCACTCGGGAAGCCGCGCGCGCTCGACCGGGTAGACGTTGACGACGATTCCATGGCGCTCGAGCGCCTTGAACCAGGACGACGCCTGGCCGGCCTTGTCCAGGCGCGGCAGCGTCACCACGGTGAGCGCGTCGGGTGGGAGCCTTCCGCAAAACGCTTCGATCGCCTCCGCGCCGTCGGGTCCGGGCTTGCCTGAAGGAAGGCGCAACTCGATCAGCTTCTTGTCGCCGAAGAGCGAGCGGCTCGCACCGCTCGCTCCGAGCTCGCCCCAGTCGAAGCCGCGCTCCGCCGCGAGGACCACGCGGTCCGAAAACCCGCTTGCGCGTGCGCGGATCGCGTCGGCGGCCTCGAGCGCAAGAAGCGGCTCATCGCCGTGGATCACGTACAGCGGCCGCAGCTCGCGCGAAAGAGAAGCATCCAGCTGCTCGAGCCTGAGAGTGGCCATGCCTATTCGATGGGGACCGACGCCGGCTTCGCCGCGACCAGGCGCCGCATGATCTGCTGCACCATGTCGCTTTGCATGTCCCGGTAGAGCAGCGCTTCCTCGGTCTCCTTGGCGAGCACCTGCGCGTCGCTGTAGGAGACATCGCGCGTCAGCAGGATTTCGATGGTCGGCAGGTAGACCTGGACGCCCTTGGGATCGGTGACGCGGAATCCGACGCGGTAGCGCAGCTGATATTCGCTCACCCGGCCCGCGGTGCTGAAGGAAAGAATGATCTTGTCGCGCAGCTCCTGGGTAAACCCGAGCACCGCCTGCGCATCGCCCGGGCCGTCCACAAGGCGCGTCTTGCTCGCCGCGGCGACGTTGCGCTTCAGCTCGACCACGAGGGGGTTGTTGCCCGGAATGTAGAGCGTCTCGAAAGGCAGCTGCGCCTGGCCGCGCAGATGGAGACCGCAAGCCGCGATGGGCACGGCGATCACGCCGACGAGGGCAGCGCGAGAAAAACGCTCAAACGACCACATTAACGAGCCGCCCGGGGACCACGACGACTTTCTT
Organism: Burkholderiales bacterium; assembly: GCA_035316965.1. Taxonomy (GTDB): domain Bacteria; phylum Pseudomonadota; class Gammaproteobacteria; order Burkholderiales; family SG8-39; genus VBDM01. Next base: position 3,273 of record DATHHZ010000395.1, read on the forward strand.
CACCGCCTGGCCGTTCGTGTAGCGCGTCACCGCGTCGTGGGCGAGGGCTAGCTGCTCGAGCTGCTCGCGCCCGGCTGATTTAGGCGCGCGCATGTGGCCGCGGAGTTTGCCGTTCACCTGGAGCACGAGCTCGATTTCGTCCTGGAGGAGCGCCAACTCGTCGACTTGGGGCCACCGAGCTTTGCCTATGTCGCCAAGGACCTGATCAAACCGAAGTTCTTGCCAAAGTGTATGGGTGATGTGGGGAACTATCGGATGAATAATCCGAAGAAGAATACCGATTCCCTCGTTCATCAATTGAAACCTGGCATTGATCGGTCGCTTGGTCGTTGCCAATTCAAGAGGTGCAGTATCCACAGGGAATCTTTCAAGCGCGTTGAGTATTTTCATTCCTGCAGAAACCACAGTGTTGTACTGCTCTCTACCGTAATCGTAGTTCGCTTGATGTAAGATTTGGTGGATCTCGAACCGTTTCTCTCTGAGCCGGTTATCTTCCGCCGACCAGTCGGTGATTCGTGCAATGCCCTTCGGGAAGGTAATTGAGCTGGCATTTCGGTAACAAAATTCCCAGAGTCGCCTCAAGAAGCGATAAGCACCTTCGACGCCCGCATCCGACCACTCGAGCGTCTGCTCGGGCGGGGACGCAAACATGACAAACAGCCGCGCAGTGTCGGCCCCGTACTTCTCGATGAGATCCTGCGGATCGACGCCGTTGTTCTTCGACTTCGACATGGTGCCGATGCCGTCGGACTCCACGGGCTTGCCGTCGGAGCGCAATACAGCGCCGATGCGCTGGCCCTTGTCGTCGTGCTTGAGCTCGACGTTGGCGGGGTTGTAGTAGGTGATGCGGCCGCTTGCTTCTTTGCGGTAGAAGATTTCGTTCAGCACCATGCCCTGCGTGAGCAGACGCATGAACGGTTCGTCCACGCCCGGAACGAGCCCGAGGTCGCGCATCACCTTGGTCCAGAAGCGCGAGTAGAGCAAGTGCAGGATCGCGTGCTCGATGCCGCCGATGTACTGGTCGACCGCCATCCAGTACTTCGCGCGCTCGTCCACCATGCTTTTGTCCTGGTCCGGGCAGGCGAAGCGCACGAAGTACCAGGACGAGTCGACGAAGGTGTCCATGGTGTCGGTTTCGCGCTTCGCCGCTTTGCGGCATTTCGGACACCTGCAATTCACGAACGACGGCGTTTTGGCGAGCGGATTGCCCGTGCCGTCGGGGACGAGGTTTTCCGGGAGGACGACCGGGAGCTCGCTGTCGGGAACCGGAACGTCGCCGCAACCGTCGCAGTGGACGATCGGGATCGGCGTGCCCCAGTAGCGCTGGCGCGAGATGCCCCAGTCGCGAAGGCGCCAAGTCACCTGCTTGTCGCCGAGGCCTTTCGCCTTGAGGTCGGCGGCGATGGCGTCCACCGCCGCCTGGTAGTCGAGCCCGTCGTACTTGCCCGAGTTGACGCAGCGCCCGTAGTCCGCGTACCACGGCTGCCAGGCGTCAGTCGAGTACGGTTTGCCCGCGACGTCGATCACGCGCTTGATCGGCAGGCCGTATTTCTTCGCGAACGCGAAATCGCGCTCGTCGTGTCCGGGCACGCCCATTACCGCGCCCTCGCCGTAGGCCATCAACACATAGTTGCCGACCCAGACTTCGATTTTTTCGCCGCTGACCGGATGCGTGACGAAGAGGCCCGTGGGCATGCCCTTCTTGTCGAGCTGGGCGAGGTCGGCCTCCATCACCGGGCCGCGCTTGCACTCATCCACGAAGGCGGCGAGCTTCTTGTCCGACCTGGCCGCGTACGCGGCGAGCGGATGCTCCGCGGCCACCGCGCAGAACGTGGCGCCCATCAGCGTGTCGGCGCGCGTGGTGAAGACGCGCAGGATTTTCTTCTCGCCGGCGATCTCGTAAGGAAAGCCGATGTTGACGCCATGGCTCTTGCCGATCCAGTTGGCCTGCATCGTCTTCACGCGCTCGGGCCAGCCGGTGAGCCGATCGAGCGCGGCGAGCAGCTCCTCGGCGTAAGCGGTGATCCGCATGTAGTACATCGGGAT
>DATHHZ010000396.1:0-2078 GCA_035316965.1 Burkholderiales bacterium
CGACAACAACCTCACGCGCAAGATTTCGGCTGGGGACTCCGTCAAGATCGCCGCGATCAAAGGTCTGGCGGCCGGAACGGTGAACCTTTGCGTGGCGGCGGCCTTTGGAGCGGCGCTGCCGGCACCGGAGGTCGCCGCTGCTGCTGCTCTGGTCGGCCTGCTCGGCTATGGAGTGAGCCTTGCTCTTTTCATTGTGGCGTTGCGGCAGCTCGGCACTGCGCGGACCGGCGCCTATTTTTCAACCGCGCCTTTTATTGGTGCAGCCGCGTCGTTTGCGTTGCTCGGCGAGGCGCCGGATGCGTTTTTCTGGGTCGCAGCGGTCTTGATGGCGGTCGGCGTGGCGCTACATCTCACCGAACGCCACCGGCACCTGCACCGGCACGAGGCGCTGACGCACACTCACCCCCATACCCATGACGAGCATCATCGCCATGAGCACGATTTTGCGTGGGATGGCGCCGAGCCGCACTCGCACGGTCACGAACATGATCCCCTCGGCCACAGCCATGTGCACTTTCCGGACATTCATCACCGGCACAGTCACTGACTGCTCGCGCGCCCTGGCGATCGCGTCGCTTGCGGCCGCCGCGTACGCGGCGCCCTACGTGCCGAAGGACGACACAGCGGTGCTCGAGCGATTGCCCGTGAGGCCGGGCGATCCGGTCGTTCGCGAGCTGCGCCAGTTGCGTGCCGAGCTAACCGCTAACCCGCGCAAACGGGAAACGGCGGTCCGACTCGCCGAACGCTATTTCGCGCTTGCCAGCTCGGAAGGGGACCCTCGCTACGTGGGTTACGCGCAGGCGGCGCTCAAACCCTGGTGGGACCTGCCCGCCCCGCCGCTGGACGTTCTCGTGATGCGCGCGATCCTCAAGCAGTACAGCCACGATTTCTCCGGCGCAATGCGGGACCTCGAAACAGCGACGCGCGAAGATCCCAAGAACGCACGCGCATGGTCCTGGCGCGCCGCGATCCACATGGTGCAGGCCGATTACGAGAGCGCACGCGAGGATTGCTCGGCCCTGCAGAGGCTCGAATCCGAACTCTACGCTGTCGGCTGCATAGCCTACCTCGATGGCACCACGGGCAAGGCCGTCGCCGCGCATCGTGCCCTCTCCGCGGCGCTTGCCAAGACAGCGGACGTTCCGCCCGAAGTGAAGGTCTGGGTGCTGACGCGCCTTGCCGAGATGGCTTTGCGACAAGGTGACGTGAAGCAAGCCGAGGAGCATTTCCGCGCGGCGTACTTTGAACCGATCAACGACCAGTTCCTGCTCGCGGCCTACGCGGACTTTCTGCTCGACCAGGGACGCCCCGAGGAAGTCGTCCCGCTGCTCGTCGACTGGGTGAAGTCGGACATCTTGCTTCTTCGTCTCGCCCTTGCCGAACAGGCACTGAAGGTGCCGAAGGCGCGAGAGCACATCGAGGCGCTCAGATCCCGGTTCGACGCCGCGGCGTTGCGCGGCGACAAGCTGCATCAGCAGGAGGAGGCGCGCTTCAACCTCTACCTTCTCGGCAACAAGGAAAAGGCCCTCGCGCTGGCGCGGGAAAATTGGAGACTGCAGCGCGAGCCGCGCGATGCGCGCATCCTGCTCGAGGCGGCGCTCGCGATGAAAGACCCAGGGGTCGCGCAGGAGGCGCTCGACTGGCTGGAGCGCTCGGGGCATGAGGATCCGGGCCTCCGCCGCACGGCGGAAAAACTGAAAGCGCTCAGGCGATGAGAACGCTTCTCACGTTCCTGCTCCTGTTTGCGGTTTCGCCCGCGCACGCGCACAAGCCGAGCGACAGCTACCTCGCGATCCGTGCCGAGGGTTCGAATCTGAGCGGTCAGTGGGACATCGCGCTGCGCGACCTCGATTTTGCGATCGGCCTGGACGACAGCGGAGACGGCGATATCACCTGGGGTGAAGTGAGGGGGCATCACGCGGATATCGCCGCCTACGCTCTGGCGAGATTGAAGCTGCGCTCGAAAGGCGCCAACTGCCCCGCGCACGCGACCGAACTTCTCGTCGACGACCACAGCGACGGCGCTTATTCGGTGATGCGTTTTGCAGCCACCTGTCCTGAGGAGGTGACGATCCTCG
>DATHHZ010000397.1:0-5238 GCA_035316965.1 Burkholderiales bacterium
CGCGATGGCGAAGAACACCCCGCGCAGCCGAAGCGTCAGGTAGCCGAGACCCAGCCCCGCGAGGCCGGCCACCAGCGTCCCTGCAACGATTCCCACGAGCAGCGGCGCCTTGAAAGCATTGTAGAAGAAGACCGTGGTGTAGGCGCCGATCGCGAAGAACGCAGCCGACCCGAAGTTCACGTAGCCGGTGTAGCCGCCGAGGATGTTCCACGCGGTAGCGAGTATCACGAAGAGAAGCACGGTGTAGGCGGCCGTGAAGAAATAGTCGTTCGGGATGAGCTGCGTGACCGCGGCGAGCGCGAGCGCGACGGCGAAGGTCACTGCGGCGAAGACCTTGTTGCTCATCGGCCCCTCATCTGCCCAAGAGCCCCGACGGGCGGAACGCGAGCGTCGCGAGCAGCAGGCCGAAGGAGACGGCCGGCGCCCACGAGGGTCCGAAAAATGTGGACGTGAAGGACTCGGCGAGACCGAGCACGAAGGCGCCGAGCAGCGTGCCCCAAATCGAGCCCATGCCGCCGAGCACGCACACGGCGAACACCAGGCCGATGAATTCGCGCCCGATCGCCGGCTGCACGGGCTGGATCACGATGAGAAAGGCGCCGGCGACGCCCGCGGTCGCGATCGAGATGGCGAAGGCGAGCTCCTTGACGCGAACGGGATTCACGCCCATCAGGCGCAGCGCGAGCTGGTCCTGCGCGACCGCGAGCACCGCTCGGCCGAAGAAGGTATGCGTGAGAAAAAGCTGGACGCCGATGACCATGACCATGGACACGAGGAAGGGCACGACCAGGCGCATCGGGAAATCGACCGCGCCCGCCCGCCAGGTCACGTCGCCGTAACGCGTGCTCACCATCCGGTAATCCACGCCGAAGATCAGGACGAGCGCGACTTCGGTGATGAAGAGGATGCCGAAGAAGAACGCGAGACCGCGCAGCGATTCCTGTCCGCGGCGTTCGAAACAGATGTAATAGACCCGGTACAGAACCATCCCCAGAAGGAAGAACAGCGGCGACACCGCCACCGAAACGACGATCGGATCGAAGCCGAAGCGGTCGTTGACAATGTAGGCGATGTAGGAGCCGAGGATGATGAAGCCCGGGTGCGCGATGTTGACGACATCCAGCATCCCGAACGAGATCGAGATGCCGACGCTCATCGCGGCGTAGAACCCGCCGAGCAAGAGGCCGGCAATGACGGCGTTGGCGAGCAACGCCCACGAGACTTCCATGCGAAGGAAACGACACCCCGGCGGGAAACCCGCCGGTGCCACTAGTGGTTAATCGTTATTTCTTATTTTCGTGATAAGGCGCCTTCAGGTCCCCGGTCTTGTATTCCTTGGGGGAAAGCACGGTGAGACGCCCGGGCTTCTTGAATTGCTCGACGTCGTTGCCGGTGATGCCGTGGTACTGGGTCATCATCACGCGAGGCGCGGCCCATTCGCCGTTCTTGGCGAACCCGACCTTGCCGACATAGGTGTCGAACGTGTTCTTGTGCATGTACTCGGCGAGCTTCGCCTGGTCGAGTCCCTTGGTCGCGGTGATCGCCTGATCGAGCACCTGCATCATCGCGTAGGCGTAGGGCGGCAGGTAGAAACCGAGCGGGTCCACGCCTTCCTTCGCGGCGCGGGCCTGGTACTTAGCGAGGAACTGTTCGAGGAAGGGGAACCTGCTGCTGACATCGGGCACGTAGAATTCATAGTTCACGACGCCGTTCAAGAGCGGTCCGAGCTGCGTCTTTAGCGCGGCGAACTGCGGTCCGACCAGGCCTCCGCCGAACATGCGCGTCTTCAGATCCACTTCGTTCGCGGCGCGCACCATGCCCGCCGAATCCGGCGGATAGGAAGCGACGAAGACGATCTCGGGGTTGGTCGCCTGGATCGCGCGCACGATCGGCGAGTAGTCCACGGTGTTCGGTGGATAGGTCTTGTCGTAGACGATCTTGAGGCCTGTTTTCTTCGCGTGCTCGCGCGCGCCTTCCAGCGCCATCGCCGGGTATTCCGCGTCCGCGCCCACCAGCGCGACGGTCTTCGGCTTCGGGTTCATGCCCATCGCGGCGTCGAAGAACCCTTGCGACCAGCCGATCGCCGGCTGCGGTCCCGCAGGCATGATCTGGAAGTAGCGGTCGTAGCTGAACTTGGAGTTGACGTTCAGGCCGAACAGCGTCATGAAGGTGAGATTGCGCTGCATCACGATCGGCATCGCGGGCGCGATGACGTTGGTGCCATAGCCCGACACCACGAGGTCGACCTTGTCCACGTCGAGGAGCTTGGTATAGATGCTCGGGACGGTGGCGGGGCTGGTCTGGTCGTCGTAGTAGACGAACTCGACCTTGCGCCCGAGGATCCCGCCCTTCGCGTTGACGTCGTCGCGCCAGATCTCCATCGCGATCAGCGCCGCCTTGCCGTTGCCCGCGAGCGGCCCGGTGAGGCTCATGCCGAAGCCGATCTTGAGCGGCTGCTGCGCGAGCGCTGTGCCGGCGAGCGCGAGCCCGATGAACAGGGCGCCCAGCACGCGCCTTAAAGTGCTCAGAACACTATTACCTTGCATGGTCCCTCCTCGGTTTAGCCTGTCAGGCGATTATGAAAGCGCCTTGCTATTTGTCAAGCGATAACCCTCTACCACAGGCGCTCGCCGCGCTCGAGCTTGGCGAGCATCTCGATCTGGAATTCCCTCGGCCCGAAGCCGAAACGCTCGCCCGAGCGCTCGTAGAAGAACGGGCGATCGGTCTTCAGGCTGAATTCGCGCATCCACGCGAGCAGCGGCTCGTCGGGGTCGCGCCCGGCCGAGCGCAGGATGTAGGCGGTCTTCGTTCTCCATCGAACCGGAATGATCAGCACGCCCAGGCGGTCCGGCTTGAATTCCTCCGGAAAGGGGCTCTCCTCCTGCAACCACCCGCAGACGAAGTTCCGGCACGGATCGACCGGCCGGCGTTCGTAGATGCTGCAGCACCCCTCTCCGCGGAAGTGGCACGGCTGGCCCGGCTTCATCTCGTGGCCCAGGACCGTGCCCTTGACCCAGCCGTCGCAGCAGGCCGTGCAGGTGCCGCATCGCCGCGCTGCGTGCGCCACGGAGACCGGGTTGATAGTCACCACCGCGCCGCAGCACCTCTTGTATTTCCTGCCGCTGCCGCAAGGGCAGGGATCGTTTCTTCCTACGGGCATCGGAAGAGTCTAGCGCATGCGCTAGACTTGGCGCACCCGTGTCAGTCTATTTCGTCATCCTTCTGTCGGTGCTTTCGAGCATCGCGTATCGCGGCAGCAAGGTGCTGGTGTCGCTGGACGCGCTGCAGCTCGGAGCGAATTCCTTCATGGTCGGCGTTCTGGCCGCGCTGTATGCGGTTTTTCCTCTGCTGCTCGCGGTGTACGCGGGCAGGATTTCCGACCGCATCGGCGTGCGCTACCCGATCCTGCTCGGTTCGGTCGGCATCACCGCGGGCCTCTCCCTTCCGGCGCTGCAGGGAGGCCTGTTTACCCTGTTTCTGTGCCCGACCTTGATAGGCTTGGGTCAGATTTTCTTTCACGTCTCGATCCACAACGCGGTCGGGTCGATCGGCGATCCGGCCGAGCGCGCCAAGAACTTCAGCACTTTTTCGCTCGGCCAGTCGGTCGCGACCTTCATCGGCCCGTCGCTCGCCGGATTCACCATCGACACCCTGGGTTTCCGGCCGACCTTCGTCGTGCTCGCCTTGATATCGCTCGCGGTCGTGCTGCTCGCGCTCGCCTTTCCGCGCCTGGTGCCGCCGCGCGGCGAGCATCACGATGAAAGAGAGAAGCGGCGCGCGCTCGACCTGCTGAAGGAAGCGCCTTTGCGCCGCACGCTGATCATGAGCGGAGTGGCGCTCACCGGGATCGAGCTGTTTTCCTTCTATATGCCCGTCTACGGCCAGTCGATCGGGCTTTCGGCCACGCGGATCGGTTTGGTGCTCAGCAGCTATGCCGCCGCCGCGTTCGTGGTGCGGCTCCTCATGCAGGATCTGACCAGGCGCTTCACTGAAACCGGAGTGCTGACCGGTTCGCTTTTCATCGCGGCCGCGACCTATGCGCTCTTTCCGTATCTCTCCGGGGTGCCGATGCTGGTGCTGACCGCGTTCCTGCTCGGCCTGGGACTGGGCTCGGCGCAGCCGCTCACCATCATGCTGACCTACCACCACGCTCCGGCGGGACGCTCGGGCGAAGCGCTGGGAATGCGCCTGACGGTGAACAAGATCACCCAGATCTCGATTCCGCTTGTGTTCGGCGGCATCGGCGCCGTGTTCGGTCTCGCGCCGGTGTTCTGGGCCAACGCCGCTTTTCTCCTCGCCGGAGGAATCGTCTCGGTGAAGGATCTCAGAGAAGGCCGGGGATCCAGCGTTTCACGCGCGCGAGATACTCGCGGTAAGGATCCCCGAACAGAGCGCTGAGGCGCGCTTCGTCGTCGCGCACGCGCCGGTCGAACCACGCGGCGTGGAACACGAACACGGCCGCGGCGAGCCACGAGTCGAGCGCAATAGCGAGCCCCGCGAGAAAAATCAGGTGCCCGAGGTACATCGGGTTGCGGCAGTAATGATACGGTCCCGCGGTGACGAGCCGCTCAGGAGGAATGGAAAGTCCCGGCCCGCCACCGCCTTCGCGCAACCGATAGTTACCGACGAGGCGGTACTGCAGGTATCCCCAGGCAAGCAGCGGCAGGCCCCAGATCTCGATCCACGGAATGCCTTGCTGCAACGCGGCCTCGGCTGCGAAGATCACGATCGGCCAGAGAACGAAAGTGCGGTTCGAGGTGCTGGAAAGCCACTTCGCCGCAGCGCGGCCGGCCGCGCTCACACTCTCGCCGGCTCGGTCTTCGGCATGAACAGGATGAAGAGATTTGCGGCGACGATCGTCGCCGCGAGAAAGGCGAACGTCGCGGTCAGACCGTAGCTGTCGGCGACCAGCCCTCCGAGGAGCGGCCCGATCGAGGAGCCGAGCGCCTGCGCACCGAAGAGGACCCCGATGCTCGTCCCTCCCATGTTCCGGGGCGTGCTCTCGAGGAGCCACGCCTGTAGGACCGGCCGGATCGCATAGAGGAAGAAACCGAGCACGGCGACGAAGAACACGAACGCGAGCGATTTGCCGGCGAGCGCCATAAAGACGAGCACCACGGCGGTCATCGCCATGCTGGTCATCATGACGCTCTTGCGGCCCATGCGGTCCGACAGGTGCCCGGCGACGGGCGCGGCGGCGAAGCCCGCGGTCTGCAGCGCGAACATGCAGGCCCCCAC
>DATHHZ010000398.1:0-6995 GCA_035316965.1 Burkholderiales bacterium
GGCTCCGTAGCGAGCGCGCGAGCAAGCTCCAGGCGCTTGCGCCCCGCGATGGTGAGGTCTTGCGCGGGCTTGTCGAGCCGGCCGGAAAGGCCGACGCGCAGCGCGATACTCTCAGCGTGGGCGAGCGCCGCCTTGCGCTGCGCCCGGTGCAGGTGCGATCCCACGGCGATGTTCTCCCGCACCGTCTGCCCTGCGAACGGCTGCACGATCTGGAAGGTGCGCGTCATTCCCAGGCGGCAGATGCGGTGCGGCGCAAGCCCGGTGATGTCCTGCCCGAGGAAGCTCACCGAGCCCGCGTCGGGCTCGAGGAACCCGGAGAGAATGCCGAACAGCGTGGACTTTCCCGCGCCGTTGGGACCGATGAGCGAGGTGATGGTGCCGGGGGGCACAATGAGGCTCGCGTCGTCGACCGCCTTCAGACCGCCGAAGCTGATGGACACGTGGCGTGCTTGCAGCATCTCAAGCAGCCCTCGCGAAGCGCCGGAACAATCCAGCGATGCCGCGCGGCAGAAACGTCACCATCGCGATCAGCACCGCTCCGTAGATCATCAGGCTCACGCCGGGGGCGTCGCCCATCAGATTGCGGGTGAGCTCGCCGAGCAGCTGCAGCGCCGCGGCGCCGAGGAGCGGGCCGAAAACCGTGCCCAGCCCGCCGACGATGGGGCCGAGCAGCGCCTCGACGGACACCGCGGGTCCGTAGACGATGTGGGGATCGATGTAATGGAAATACTGCACGTAGAACGCCCCGCCCGCCGCCATCAGCCCCGCCGAAATCACGATCGCCTGGAGCTTCACGCGGAACACATCCACGCCGAGCGCCGCGGCCGAGTCTTCGTTGTCGCGCACCGCCGTCAGCCACGCGCCGTAGCGCGAGCGCTTCAGCCACCAGGACAGGAGAAAGCCGGCGAGCGTCAGGGCGAGAATGACGTACAGGAACCCCGCCTTGCCCTGGAACTGGAAATCGAGCGCGGAGGACTTGAGCGGCACGAGCAGGCCCACGCCGCCGCCGGTGAACTTCACCGAGTTGGCGAGAATGCGAAAAACTTCCGCGAAGGCGAGCGTCACCAGCGCGAAGTATGAGCCGCGCAGCCCGTAGCGGAACGAGAGCGCGCCGACGAACGCGCCGACCGCGGCACCGCAGGCGATCGCGAAGGGAAGGCACAGCCAGGCATTCACCCCGAAATGGACCTGAAGGGCGGCGCTCGCGTAGGCGCCGGTGCCGAAAAACGCCGCGTGACCGAAAGAATACTGTCCGCCGAAGCCGGCGAGGATGTTCCAGGCCTGGCCGAGAAGCGTGGCATAAAGCGTCATGATGACCAGATTGAGGACAACGCCCGACGAGACGAACGCGGGCAGGAGCGCCACGGCGCCGCAAAGCACGAGAATCGCGTAGAGCGTCTTCAAACTATGTCCGCGCGCCGAAAATCCCCTGCGGCCGGAACAGCAGGATGGCGATGAAAATCACGAAAATTCCGATCTGGCCGAGGCTCTCTCCCAGCCACAACCCGCCGACCGATTCGACCACGCCGATGATGAAGCCGCCGAGCAGCGCGCCGGCGAAGCTGCCCATGCCGCCCAGCACGACGATGGTGAAGGCGATCAGCACGAAGCCGTTTCCGACCTGCGGATTGACGTAGTACGCGGGCAAGAGGAAACAGGCGGCCGCCCCGAGGCACGCGAGCCCGATGCCGAAGCTCATCGCGAAAACGTGCTCGACGTCGATGCCGACCAGCTTCGCGCCCTGGCGTTCCCTGGCTACGGCCCGGATCGCGCGCCCGAGGTCGCTGCGCGTGATGAACGCGAGCAGGATCGCCGTGGCGGCGAGCGCGCCGAAGAAGGCGACGACTTTCGGCGTGGAGATCATCGCGCCGGCGATGGCGACGGTCGAGAACGTGTAGGGCGTCTCGATGGCGCGCGTGTCCGAGCGCCACGCGTACAGCGCGAAGTTCTCCAGGATGAGGGTGAGCCCGAGCGTGGCGAGAAGGATGTTCTCGTCCTTCCCGTGGCTCGCGCGGCCGATGACGAAGCGCTGCAGGGCGTAGCCCAGCGCGAACATGCCCGGGACCATGATGGGAAGGGCCGCGTAGGGATCGAGCCCCAGCCTCGCGTTGAGAAAGAACACACCGTAGAGCGCGATCATCAGCAGCGCGCCATGGGCAAAGTTGATGATGTGCAGCACGCCGTAGATCAGCGTCAACCCGAGCGCGATCAGCGCGTAAACCGCCCCGGTCGTCAGACCGTTGAGCAGGGACGGAAAGAGAATCGACAGCTCGAGCACGGCAATGAGCGGCTTGCACGGTCCCGCTCCGAAGAGGGACCGGGGTGCAGAGGCTTCAGGCCTTCCAGGGGAACACCAGCTCGGATTCGGCGTAAGTGTTGGGCAGCACGACGCGAATGTCGCCCTTCAGGACTTGCAGCACCAGCGCCTGCGCGCCCTGATTCTGGCCGTTGACGAAGCGCGTAGGTCCGTAGGGCATGAAGTGCTTGTCCCAGGTGGAGGACGCCAGTGCGTCGATGACCGCCCCGCGTTTCGCCGACCCGGCGCGCTCGATGGCGTCGGCGAGCAGGTAGACCGACTGGTAGTTGAGGTACACCTCGTAGGTGTAGAACTGGTTCAGCTCTTCGACCTTGCGCCGCAGCGCGATCGCCCGCTTGTCTTTCGGGTTGTACCAGTGATTGCAGTCGATCACACCGTCTGCCACGTCCGGAAATTCCTTCACGAACTTGAACGACGAGGCCGCGCCGCCCAGCACGGAGTAGATCGCCATCGGGCGGACGTTCTGCTGCTTCATGGTGCGCACGAGCAGCACGTATTCGTTGTAGTAGTTCGCCGGGATGACGATGTCGGGGTTCAGCGCCTTCATGCGCAGAACGATGTTGTTGAAGTCGCGCGTCGGGTTGGCGTGCTTGACCACCTCCAGCACCTGATAGCCCATTCCCGGGAGCTGGCTCGCGAGAAGATTGGCCGTACCGGTGCCGAACAGCGACTCCTCGTGGACGACCATCACGGTCTTCGCCGGCTTGCGGGCAAGCGTGTTCATGATGTGCAGATCATTGATTGCCGCCTCGGTGATGACCTTGTACCCGGGGCCGAAGCGGAAAGTGTTCTTCAGGCCGCGCTCGACTATCTGATCGGCGACGCCGACGTCCACAAGGTGGGGAATGTTGTATTTTGCGGCCGCCTGCGTTGTCGCCAGGCATATCGCGCTAGCATACGAGCCGACGATCGCCGACACCCCGGCTTCATTCATTTTTTCCACTTCCGACACGCCGACTTCGGGTTTGGATTGCGCATCGCCCAGGACCGCTTCGAGTTTCGCGCCGCCCATGGACTTGATGCCTCCGGCGGCGTTGATCTCGTCGATGGCGAGCTGCGCTCCGAACCGGCACAGCTGGCCGGAATAGGCGACGAAGCCCGTCACGGGATGCAGGACGCCGACCTTTACGGGCGCCGCCTGCGCACCGGCAATACTCTGGAAACCGAAGGTCCCGGCCGCGGCGGCGGCCGAAAGTCCGGCGGACTGCCTGAGAAAATTGCGGCGGCGTTGCTGGATGCTCACGTTGCTTCCTCCGTTTTGGGGTTTATGAGCGCGCGATTAGCCGATCGACGCCCCTTACGGTTTCTTCGCCAGCACCGCGCGCCAGCGGGTCATTTCCGATTGCAGGAATTTGCCGAGCTCTTCGGGCGTGCTGTGCTTCGCGATCAGGCCCATGTCGGTGAAGCGTTTGCGCAGGTCCGGGTTCGCGAGGGCGGCGCCGATTTCGGCGTTCAGCTTCTGTACGATCGCGCGCGGCGTGCCGGCGGGCGCGAACACGCCGCCCCAACTCGAGAAATCGTAGCCGGGCACCCCGCCTTCGGTTGCCGTCGGGATGTCCGGAAATGATGGGTTACGCTGAAGCGCGGTGACCGCCAGCGCGCGCAGGGTCCCCGCCTTGATGTGCGGCCCCGCGGCGGCGAGTGGATCGATCATGAACGAGATGCGGTTCGCGATCAGGTCGGGATGCGCGGCGGAACTGCCCTTGTACGGGACTTCCGTCATTTTCCCGAGCCCGCCGGCCGTCTGCGCAAACAGCAACGTCGCCAATTGCTGCGGGCTGCCCTCTCCGGTGGTGCCGTAAGTGATCTTGCCAGAATCGTCCTTGATGTACTTGATGAGTTCCTGCAGCGATTTCACGGGCGACTGCGAGCTCACCACGAAAACGTACGGCGTGAGGTGCGTAAGCGAGACTGGTGCGAAGTCCTTGATGGTGTCGAACGGCAGGTCCGTCAACAGGATCGGATTGGTCGCCATGTTGGCCGCCGCCTGCAGCAGGGTGTAGCCGTCGGGCTCGGCCTTCGCAACCATGGCCGCGCCGATGGTGTTCGACGCGCCCGGACGATTGTCCACGATCACCTGCTTGCCGAGCGAATCGGAAAGCCTTTCGCCGAGCAAGCGCGCCACGATGTCACTCGGTCCGCCGGTCGTGACGGGCACGACAAAGCGTATATTCTTGGTCGGGTATGCCGATTGGCTATGTGCGGCGAGCGGCGCAACAGCGATTGCGAATGACGCGGCGGCGATCAGCATGTGACGCATCGATTCGTCCCTCGATTTTGTGGCAGCATGAGGTGGCAAGTATACTTGCTTGCGCAATCGCCGCGCCGGTGGAATTGAACGGCCTGTTCGTCCCCGTGAGCGGCACGCCCTAGTGCGTCGCCCGGATTGCGCCTCGCAACACCTCGACCATCCTCCCGATCTCCGCCTGCGTGGAAATGAAGGGCGGCGCCATGGCGATGATGTCGCCGGTGAAGCGGAACAGCATGCCTTCCTCCATGGCGCGCTCGAAGACCTTGAGCGCGCGCGCGCCGGGCTTGGCCTGCCCGTTTTCGCGAAGGGGCTCGAGCTCGACCGCGGCGACGAGGCCGATGTTGCGGATGTCCGCGACACCCGGCTCGCCCTTGAGCGAATGCACGACCTGCTCGAGCACGGGCTCGAGCTCGCGCACCCGCTTGAAGGACCCTTCTTCCTCGATCGCATCGAGCGTGGCATGCGCCGCTGCCGCGGCCATGGGATGGCCCGAGTAGGTGTAGCCGTGAAACAGCTCCACCGCGGTCTCGGGGCCGGTCATGAAGGCGTCGTGGATCGCGGGTTTCACGATCACCCCGCCCATGGGGATGACGCCGTTGGTGACGATCTTGGCGAAAGTGATCATGTCGGGCGTGACGCCGAAGCGCTGTGCGCCGAAGGGCTCGCCGAGGCGCCCGAACCCGGTGATCACCTCGTCGAAAATGAGCAGGATGCCGTACTTGTCGCAGATCGCGCGCAGCCGCTCGAGATAGCCTGCCGGCGGCACGATGACCCCGGCCGAGCCCTGCATCGGCTCGACGATGACCGCGGCGATCGTCGATGCGTCGTGCAGCGCGACCAGGCGCTCGAGTTCCTCGGCCAAGTGCGCGCCCCACTTAGGCTGGCCGCGCGAGAACGCCATCTCGGCGGCGTTGTAGGTGTGCGGCAGGTGGTCGACGCCCGATAGGAGGAGCGGCGAGAACATCCTGCGGTTGGGCGCGATGCCGCCGACAGAAATCCCGCCGATGCCCACGCCGTGATAGCCGCGCTCTCTGCCGATCAGGCGCGTGCGCGCAGCTTCGCCCTTCATGCGGTGGTACGCGACTGCGATCTTGAGCGCGGTGTCCACCGCCTCGGAGCCCGAGTTGGCGAAGAAGACCTGGCCCATTCCCGCGGGCGCGAGTTGGACGATTCGCTCGGCGAGCGAGAAGATCTTCGGATGCCCCATCTGGAACGCGGGGCTGTAGTCGAGCTCCTTCACCTGCCGCGCCACGGCCTCCGCGATCCTCGGATGGCCGTGGCCGAGCGGGCAGCACCACATGCCCGAGACGCAGTCGAAGAGGCGCTTGCCCTCGGCGGTCGTGTAATACGCGCCCTCGGCGCGCGCGAGGATTCTCGACCGGGGGTTTTTCTTGAGGTAGCGGTTGTGAGTGAAGGGCATCCAGTACGCCCCGGTCCGGAGGCCCATGGCCTGCTCCATGACTGCAGTTTCGTGTTTCATGAGTCACCTCACACTTTATCGTGCAGAGAGCTTACACTGGTGCCCAGAAATTGGAATGAGCGATGCGGAAGAGGCCGGGCCGGGCGGCCGTCCGAGGTAGGGGGCGCTTTAGAAAAGGAGCAAATCCTATGTATTCCAATATCGTGGTGGTCTTCAACTTCATCCTCAGCCAGTGGAGCCTCACGCCGCAGGCTTTCAAGGAGGCCGTGCTCGCAGCGGCGCTGGCCAAGTGCGTGCTCGCGGTGATCTGGTGGACGACGCGCATGCTCGTTTCCAAATTTCCCGCCAATCCCGCGCTCTCGGCTTGCCAGAAACTGCTCGACACCCGGCCGGCGAAGCTCGTCGTGCTCGTTCTCGACATCACGCTGATCGACGTGTTCCTCTTTTTTGCGGGCGTGGCGCTGCTTGATCTGCGCGAAAACTTCTCGATCTTCTCGCTGTGGAGCGCGATGTTGTTCTCGTTCCTGCTCGTCTACATGGTGATGGTGGCGCACAAGGACATCAAGAAATACTAACGGGCCCGGCATGCCGCTCTCCCACATCGAGCATTACCTCGTCCTTTCCGACGAAATCGACGCGACGCGCGACTGGTACCGCGACGTGCTCGGCATGCAGGAGGGCTGGCACCCGGACTTCGGTTTTCCCGTCTACTGGATGTACCTCGAGGGCGTGGACGTGGTCCATATCGGCAAGAGCGCGAAGCACGCGAGCGACAACCAGAAGTCCTACCTCGGGCGCCTCGCGCAGGATGCCGGCGCCGGCACGGGCGCGATCGACCACATCGCGTTTCGCGCGAAGGGCCTGAGAGAGACCATGACGCACCTGCGCCGCCACAAGATCCAATTCAGCGAGCGGCGCGCGAACGGGCAGGCGCTCTATCAGCTGTTCATGGACGACCCCAACGGCATCAAGGTCGAGTTGAATTTCGACGCCGACGAAGCGAAGGG
>DATHHZ010000399.1:0-2268 GCA_035316965.1 Burkholderiales bacterium
CGGAGTGAGTTCCCGATAAGGTCTTCCGAACGGCCACCCGTATCCCCAGCGATACGGCGTGTAGAAGTGGGGTCCACCGCCCGTCCTCACTCCCGCGTACATCAAGTCCGCGAGGGCCTTGTTGGCGGTCACCCTGAGCACGCATGTGCTGAGCGCCTTGTCAGCGCTCAATCTCGCCTGCGATGTGCCGCCGCGCCAGTAGGCGAGATCATGGGCCACGCAGCACTGACACCAATCCGCTTTGCTGATGAGCGAGCGGTCCGGAAAGACGCTGCAGCCATCGGTGGAGAAGGGTCGCAGTTGTCCTTCGGACGCGCATGCGGTGTGGACAACGGCGAAGATAAGAAGCGTTGCCGAGAGTGTTTTGGTGCAATAGCGGCAAGGCATCGGTGGTCCCATCATCGCTGCTCCCAGCGCCTGGCGCGTTCCAGCGCCCGCCGCCATTCTCCCATCCGTCGCTCGGCCTCCTCGCGCTTCATCTTCGGCTCGAAGCGCTTCGCAACTCTCCATTGCTTCGCGATTTCCTCGCGGCTCCTCCACACGCCAGTCGCAAGGCCGGCGAGATAGGCGGCACCGAGGGCGGTTGTCTCGAGCACTTGGGGGCGCACCACCGGCACGCCGAGCAGGTCTGCCTGGAACTGCATCAGCAGATTGTCCGCTGCGGCGCCGCCGTCGACGCGCAGCTCCTTCGATTTCTCACCGCAGTCCTGTTCCATGGCGTGCAGGAGGTCCGCCGACTGGAAGGCGATCGATTCCAAGGCGGCGCGCGCGATGTGTCCGGCGTTCGATCCGCGGGTAAGCCCGACGATGGTGCCACGTGCGTAAGGGTCCCAATGCGGCGCGCCGAGGCCCGTAAAGGCCGGGACCAGATAGACTCCGCCGGAATCGGGAACGCTCAGCGCGAGTTTCTCCACGTCGACGGACTTTTTTATCAGGCGCAGGCCGTCGCGCAGCCACTGCACCACCGCGCCGCCGGTGAAGACGCTGCCTTCCAGCGCGAACTGCTTCGCGCCCGCTTGCGCCGCGCAGGTGGTGATCAGGCCGTTGCGCGACGCGATCGCCTTGTCGCCCGTGTTGAGCAGCAGAAAGCACCCGGTGCCGTAGGTGTTCTTCGCCATGCCGGCCTCGTGGCAGGCCTGGCCGAAAAGCGCGGCCTGCTGGTCACCGGCGATTCCTGCGATGGGGAGTTCCGCGCCGAGCATGTTCTTCGCGGTCGTCCCGTAGACTTGGGAGGAGGGCAGGACTTCCGGAAGCATCGCGCGCGGCACGCGGAAGATTTTCAAAAGCTCCTCGTCCCATTCGCCGCGGTGGATGTCGTAGAGCATGGTGCGCGACGCGTTGCTCGGATCGGTGAGGTGGAGCTTTCCGCCCGAGAGGTGCCACGCGAGCCAGGTGTCGATGGTGCCGAAGGCAAGCTCGCCGCGCTCGGCGCGCGAACGCAGGCCGGGCACCTTGTCGAGCAGCCACTCGAGCTTGGTCGCGGAGAAATAGGGATCGACCACGAGGCCGGTCTTCGCCTGAACGGTCTTGTCGAGGCCTTCGCGCTTCAGCGCATCGCAGCGCGCGGCGGTGCGCCGATCCTGCCAGACGATGGCGCGGTGAACGGGGGCTCCCGTGCGCCGGTCCCACACGACCGTGGTTTCGCGCTGATTGGTGATCCCGATCGCGGCGACGCGCTTCGGGGCCAGCTTCGCTTTTTTCAGCGCCGCGCGCGCGCACGCGAGCTGGGTGCGGAGAATTTCCAGTGCGTCGTGCTCGACCCAGCCCGGCTGCGGGAAATGCTGGCGGAACTCCTTCTGCGCCGAGGCGCGCGCGGCCCCGCGCTCGTCGAATACGATGG
The DNA here is from genome assembly GCA_035316965.1 of Burkholderiales bacterium. GTDB lineage: Bacteria > Pseudomonadota > Gammaproteobacteria > Burkholderiales > SG8-39 > VBDM01. The sequence continues at coordinate 1,841 of DATHHZ010000399.1, forward strand.
CGCGGGAGCTCGTAGTGCCCTGGTCGAGCGCGAGAACGTAGCGCATGGAAAATTCTAGCAGGGGCCCCGGTTTTGAAACTGCTCTTATAATCATCCTCCACAAGGGGAGAACGCCATGATCCGAACCTCGAAGCCGTCTGCATTCGTCCTGACAACGCTTCTCGCAGTGGCAGCTCCGGTCGCCGCGCAGCAGATCGAGAACGAGCTGGTCCTCATCACGCCGGTCGCGAGGACCCTGACCGATCCGGCGCTGGCGGAGTTCGCCAAGTACGCGAAGGAGAAGTGGAACGTCAACGTGAAAACGAGCGCCCTGGCGGCCGGCACGCCGGTCGCCTACGGGCGCATCGTCGAGTGGAAGGGCAGGCCCGAGGCCGACATCTTCTGGGGCGGCGAGAGCGCGCTCTTCGACAAGCTCGCCGAGCAGAAGC
>DATHHZ010000400.1:0-4312 GCA_035316965.1 Burkholderiales bacterium
AGGAGGCGATCAAGGGGTTGAAGATCCGCATGGGACTCGGCATGCCGGAGATTCCGGAGCACCTTTAGCGCTCCGCGCAAGTCCGACCGCCGATCGGCGTCCGGATCGTCGGTTCGCGCGGAGTTGACGCCGTCCGGCAAGCTCGGCTACTTTGACGTAGTTTCCCGGGACGGCTCGATCAGGAGCCCGCGGGTCGGCGGCCAACCGCTTTCAGAATCGGAGGAGACATGGGTGCATACAGCAATTTGGCGTGGCAGCTGCTCGTCCAATTCTTGATCGTGTTGTTTCTCGTCGTGGCCGTCTCAGGCCTCGTCGTGGGGGTCGGTCTCATCGCTTCCAGCCCGAAGATCGTGGAGTACTTCCACGTGCTGAACCGCTGGGTGTCCACCCGCCACGTCCTCAGGCCGGTCGAGGTGCCCGTCGATACGGAGCGGGCCACGCACCGGCATTATCGCTGGCTGGCCGGAGGTTTTGTCCTCGGCGGTCTCATCTCGGTTTTCGGCCTGCTTGCGGGACTCGACGCGACCGCCGTCGGCACGGCGTTTGCCGAAAAGCGCTTCGCGCCCGTCGTCGCCATCGCCGTGGAAAGCACGAAGTGGGTTCTGATCGTGGGTAGCGCGCTCGGCGTCGTGGTCGGCGCGATGCTGCTTTTTTATCCGAACGCGGAAAGCATGCTCGAAAGATTCGCAAACCAGTGGGTGTCGCCCCGCCGCGCGACCCGGAGCTGGGACGACATGCACATGAATCTGGACGCACTGGTCGAGGCTCATCCCAAGGCCGCCGGCTGGATCATCGCCTGCACTTCGGCAGCGGCGGTGATCTGCGCAATCATCATGCTGGTGCGCTACTACTGAAACGAGAGAGGGCGGATCGCGAATCTCCGGGCGCGGCCGCCCTCGGGGGCTCAGCCCGGCCCGCGCGCCTTTCCGTGAAGCCCAAGACGGTTGCGATACTGGAGAGCCGGCTTGGCCGACAGCTCGCCGACCTCGTCGCAAAACACGGAGGGCGGCCGATGCTCGCTCCGGCGCTCGCGGAGGTGCCGGACGTCGACCACGCCACGATCAGGCGGCTGGTCGATGGGTTCGAGTCGCGCCCGCCCAAAGCGGTGATTTTTCAGACCGGAGTCGGCACGCAGGCGCTTTTTGCCGCGACCGATTCGCTGGGAATGACGCCGAAGTTTCTCGGCCTGCTGGCGAGCTGCGTGGTGGTCGCGCGCGGGCCCAAGCCCACCGCGGCGCTTCGCTCGCGCCAAGTGCGCATCGATCGCAGCGCCAAGGAGCCCTATACGACCGTCGAGGTGCTGGAATCGCTCGAGGACCTGTCCTTCCGGGGCGAATGCGTCGTGGTGCAGCGCTACGGCGAGACCAACGTGGAGCGGGAAAAGGCGCTGCGGGGAAAGGGCGCGGAAGTCGTGGAAATACCCACTTACCGCTGGGCGCTCCCCGCGAATACCGGACCGCTCACGGGGCTGATAGCCGCGCTCGAGCGCGCGCAGGTCCATGCCACCGTGTTCACCAGCGCGTCGCAGGCGCACAACCTGTTCGCGCTCGCGAAAGAACTCGGCAGAGAGGGCCCGCTCGCCGCCAACCTCAACCGGACGCTCGTCGCGTCCATCGGTCCGGTGTGCAGCGCCGCGCTGCGGGAGCACGGCGTGAAAATCGCCCTGGAGGCGAAGCCGCCGAAACTCGGGCCGCTGGTGGCGGCGCTCGACCGGGCCCTGTCGAGCTAGTACAATGCGCGACCTTCCACGCATAGCCTCGATTCAATGTCCCGCTCGATCCGCAATCTCGCGATCATCGCCCACGTCGATCACGGCAAGACGACGCTGGTCGACAAGCTGCTGCACCAGTCCGGCACGTTCGCCGCGCACCAGCACATCGCCGAGCGGGTCATGGACTCCAACGACCTCGAGCGCGAGCGCGGCATCACCATCCTCGCGAAGAACACGGCGGTCGACTATGAAGGCGTGCACATCAACATCGTCGACACGCCCGGCCACGCCGACTTCGGCGGCGAAGTCGAGCGCTCGCTCTCGATGGTCGACGGCGTGCTGCTGCTGGTGGACGCGGTCGAAGGCCCGATGCCGCAGACGCGCTTCGTCACGCGCAAGGCGCTCGCCCTCGGCTTGAATCCGGTCCTGGTGGTGAACAAGATCGACCGTCCCGGCGCGCGGCCCGACTGGGTGGTCAACGCCACTTTCGACATGATGGACAAGCTCGGCGCCTCCGAACATCAACTCGACTTTCCGGTGGTCTACGCTTCGGCCCTTCTGGGCACCGCGACCCTCGACCTGTCGAGGCCGGGAACGGACATGCGGCCGCTTTTCCGGACGATCATCGAGCGCGTTCAGGCGCCGAAGGGCGACCCCGACGGCCCGCTGCAATTGCAGATCAGCAATATCGATTACTCGAGCTACGTCGGGCGCATCGGCATCGGGCGCATCGCCCGGGGACGGCTCAGACCCGCGCAGGAGGTCCTGGTGTTGCACGAGGGTCGCGAGCCCGCCAAGGCCAAGGTCGGCCAGGTCATGGGCTTTCACGGCCTGCAGAGAATTCCGATGGAAGAGGCGGCCGCGGGCGACATCGTGCTCGTGACCGGAGTGGAGGAGACCGCGATCGGCGTCACTCTCGCCGACGCGCTCGCTCCCGAGGCGCTGCCGATGCTCAGGGTCGATGAGCCCACGCTCACCATGAATTTCCAGGTCAACACCTCGCCCTTCGCCGGGCAGGAAGGGCGCTTCGTCACCAGCCGGCAGCTGAGGGAACGCCTGATGCGCGAGCTGCAGGGCAACGTCGCCTTGCGCGTCGAGGAGACAGCCGACGCCGACGTCTTCCTCGTCTCGGGGCGGGGCGAGCTCCACCTCACCGTCCTGCTCGAGAACATGCGCCGCGAAGGCTACGAGCTGGCGGTGTCGCGGCCCCGAGTCGTGATGAAGGAAGTCGCAGGCGTGAGGCACGAGCCCTTCGAAGTCCTCACCGTCGACGTCGAGGAGCAGTATCAGGGCGCGGTGATGGAAGCGCTCGGCGCCCGGCGCGGCGACCTGCTCGACATGATGCCCGACGGCCGCGGCCGGGTGCGGCTCGACTACCGCATTCCGGCGCGCGGGCTGATCGGCTTCCAGTCGGACTTCCTCAACCTCACGCGCGGCAACGGCCTCATGAGCCACGTGTTCGACGAATACGCCCCGGCGAAACCGGAGATTCCCTCGCGGCGCAACGGCGTGCTGGTCTCGGCCGAGGAGGGCGAGGCGGTCGCTTATGCGCTGTGGAAGCTGCAGGAACGCGGACGCATGCTGGTGAGCCCCGGGGAGCGCGTCTACGAGGGCATGGTGGTCGGCCTGCACAGTCGCGACAACGACCTCGTCGTGAATCCCGTCCGCGAGAAGCATCTCACCAATATCCGGGCCGCTGGCAAGGACGAGGCGATCCTGCTCACTCCGCCGATCAGCCTGACGCTGGAGCTCGCGGTGGAATTCATCGAGGACGACGAGCTGATCGAGATCACCCCGCGCTCGATCCGCGTGCGCAAGCGCTACCTCTACGACCACGAGCGCCGGCGCGCGGCGCGCGCCGAGCCCGCCCCTCAGGCCATTTCGTAGCGCTTCACCGCTTCCTCGTCCCAGGCCACTCCGGTTCCGGGCCGATCCGGAATCACCGCCGCGCCGTCCTCGATCCTGAGAGGCTCGGCGAGGATCGCAGCGGCCCAGTCCACGTACTCGAGGTAGTGGCAGGTCGGCGTCACCGCGAGCAGGTGCGCGCTCGTCTCCGGGAAAAGATGCGAGGACATAGGCAGCTTGCGCTCGGCCGCAAGGCTCGCGGCGCGCTGCCAGCCGGTGACCCCGCCGATCCTTTCGAGATCGGGCATCACCAGATCGCACGCCTTTGCGGCGAGCGCTTCGGCCATCTGCTCGGGGAGCGAGAAGTTCTCGCCGATCTGTACCGGCGTCCGGAGCTCGCGGGCGAGCTCGGCGCATCCTCGGAAGTCGTCGTGGCGGATCGGCTCCTCGATCCAGAAGAGGCCCTCGCCGTCCATCGCTCGGCCGCGCTCCAGGGCCTCGGCGAGGGACAGCGCCTGGTTGAAGTCGACCATCAGCTCGACGCTGTCGGGAAGACGCTTGCGCGCCGCGCGCAGCGCGGCGAGGTCGGCCGCGAGCGTCGTGTAGCCGAGGCGCAGCTTCACTGCGCGGAATCCCCCCTCGAGGAGCGTTTCCGCTTCGTCGGCAACGGCCTCGGGGGCCATCAGCCCGAGGCCGTTGCTGTTGTAGGCGCGGACGCGGCGCGGCGCGCCGCCGAGCAGCGTGACCAAGGGCTTG
>DATHHZ010000401.1:0-5857 GCA_035316965.1 Burkholderiales bacterium
GCACGTTGAATGCACCCTTCCCGGGTATCGCCAGCAGCGGTGCGCAGAGCATCAGGCGGTAGTAGAACGAGAAAAGAAAATCCGGACTCAGGTCGCGGATTCTCTCGACGATTTCAGGTGTATTGGGGTCATCGGGTGTGATGGTGTCTATCGCCCGCCCGCGCGCGAGCTCCGCTACGCTCGCAAACCATATTCTCTCTTCGGGCCCGTCGCGGTGCGTGATTACGAGGGGCACTTCGATCTGCTCATCGAGGAGGACTCTGAGGCAGCGACAGCCGACGTCGTGATAGGCGAAGACAACCGCGCTCGTCACGCTTCGAACCGGTTACGATATTTGGCGCTGTTTCGGAACCGCCGAAACAGGGTCGTTGCGTTCCAGAACGGCCTGCACGAGGTAGCGCGGCCGCTGCCGCACCTGCTCGTAGATGCGGCCCACGTATTCTCCCAGGAGGCCGATGCCGAACAAGGTGATGCCGATGAGGAAGAATGCGATGCCGAAAAGCGTGAACACGCCTTCCGCCTCGGGTCCGACCACCACGCGGCGGATGGCGAGGAAAATCACGAACGTCAGGGACAACAGGGCTATCGCAATTCCCGAAAGCGAGAACAACTGCAGGGGCATCGCGGAAAACCCGGTGACGAGGTCGAAGTTGAGCCGGACGAGACTGTAAAGCGAATATTTCGAGTCGCCGGCGGCGCGCTCCTCGTGTGCCACTTCGATCTCGGCCGGACGCTGCGCGAAGGTATAGGCCAATGCGGGGATGAAGGTGTTGACTTCGTGGCAGCGGTTGATCGCGGCAACGATGTCGTGGCTGTAGGCGCGCAGCATGCACCCCTGATCGGTCATGCGGATGTGGGTGATGCGCTCGCGGAGGGCATTCATCATCCGCGACGCGCTGCGCCGGAACGCCGTGTCCTGTCGCGCGCGGCGCACCGAGCCAACGTAATCGTAGCCCTCGTCCATTTTGGCGAGGAGCTTCGCGATCTCCTCCGGGGGGTTCTGCAGATCTGCGTCGAGCGTGACCACGCGCTCGCCGCGAGTCGCCTCGAACGCCGCCATGATGGCGAGATGCTGGCCGAAGTTGCCGTTGAACAGGATTACGCGGGTCACATCGGAGCGAAGCTCGAACTGCCCGCGCAGCAGCGCCGCAGACCGGTCGGAGCTGCCGTCGTTGACGAAAATGACCTCGTAGCTCTCCCCGAGCGCGTCCAGCGCCGGATACAGCCGTGCGAACAGCGCGGGCAGAACCGCTTCCTCGTTGTAGACGGGAACGACGACCGAGACCTTGGGCGCGGCCATGTCAGGCAGCCTTGCGGCGCATCACGCGCTTCATGCTTTCGCACACGCGATCGACGTCCGTCTCGCGCATCTCGGGAAAGAGCGGCAGCGTGACCGTCTCCCGCGCGATGCGCTCCGAGACCGGGAACATGCCCTCGCGGAATCCCTTGTTGCGGAAGAGCGTGGTGAGGTGGATCGCTTCGTAGGAAACGCCGGTTCCGATGCCTTCCTTCTGCATCGCGTCCATGAACGCCTTCCGGGTGCTGCGGAGCGCCTGCAGCGGCAGCAACACCGTGAACATGTTCCAGCTGTGTCCGGGGTTGTCGCGCGGCGGCAGGCGCTCGGGCGTGAGGTGGTCGTCGCCCGCGAGGCACTCGAAGTAGCGATGCGCGAGCCGCGCGCGGGCGCGGCACCAATCGTCCAGGTGCGCGAGCTGCTCCAGGCCGAGTCGCGCCGAAACGTCGGAGAAGTTGTACTTGACCCCGGCGCGCTCCACGTCGCGCGTGCCGTCGGGCAGGCGCTTGATGCCGTGGAAGCGCAGCTCGTCCACGATCGCTGCCTCACGCTCGTCGTTGAGCGCCAGCGCTCCGCCCTCGATGGTGGTCATGTTCTTGTTGGGATGGAAGCTGAACGAGACGATGTCGCCCGTCGCTCCCACCGGTCCGCGTGAGGTGCGCGATCCGACCGCGAGCGCCGCGTCCTCGAGGATGCGCACCTTGTGGCGCTTGGCGAACGCGTCGAGCACTTCGGGATCGAGCGGCGCGTTGTAATGCGTTGGAAACAGCAGGCGCGTCTTCGGCGTGACCGCGGCCGCGGCCTGCGCAAGATCGATGTTGCGGGAGCCGAGGTTCACGTCGACGAAGACCGCGGTCGCGCCGGCGCGCTCGACCACGTTGCCGGTCGCGAAGAAGCTCTGCGCGGGGATGATGACCTCGTCGCCCGGCTCGATGCCGAGCAGCTCGAGGGCCACCTGCATCGCCGCCGTCGCGGAAGTGAGCGCGCGGACCGGCCGCCCGCCGAAGCGCTCCGACAGCGCCTTTTCGAACGCGGCGACACGGGGACCGGTGGCGATCCAGCGGCTGCGCAGCGTGTCGGAGACGGCGGCGATCATGGCTTCGTCGATGGTCGGCTGCGCGAAGGGAAGGAAGTTCACTAGGAGCGCGCGACGAGAAACACGCCCGCGACGATGAAGGCGATGCCGATCAGCTTTTGCGCCGTGAGGGATTCGCCGAACAGGTACCAGGCTGCGACCGCGTTCAGGACGTATCCGATCGAAAGCATCGGATAAGCGATCGAAACCTCGACGCGCGACAGGCCCAGGACCCAGACGACGAGGCTTACGGCATAGCAGGCGAGTCCGCCCGCAATATGCGGCTCGAATGCGAGCTTCATGCCCACGGGGAGGACGTTTTGCGCGCTGAACTCGAAATGGCCCACAGCGTTGGTGCCGGCTTTGAGAAGCAGCTGCGCCGAAGCGTTGAGCAACACTCCCGTAAGGATCAGAGCGAGGCTTACCGCGTTCACGGCTTTCTCACGATCACTCGGCGCGGGTCGCGAGCGACGATCCGCATGGGAACCGGATGCGCTTTAAGGAACCCGTCGAGGTCGTTCACGTTGAACATTGCGAATGCTTCCCGGTCGGCTTGCCAGGCGCGCACGAAGGCGGCGGCGTCCGGCAGGAATTTCTGGGGCTCCCAGGCGATCGACTGGGCAAGCTCGTCCTTGTAGCCGACCATGGTTACGGTTCGATTCAGGTAGAACGGCAGGGTGTGATCGAAGGTGTCCACGACGTAAAAGGAAATGTCCGGTTTCACATCGCCCCGGATTTTCTGGACGACATGATACGCGGAAAAAGCCGGGGCAAGCGTCTCGTGTCCCGACAATACGATCTGCACCCAGGCGAGGCCGCCGAGGGCGAGAGTCAATGCGGCGGCGGCGCGCCGGCCGCACAGCGAAGCTGAAGCGATTCCCGCCGCGGCCAGCACGATGCCCCCAACGGCGAGCCAAGGCAGGTAGGCTGCGTACAGTTCCGGAGGGAGATCCGTCTCGAGGAGAACCAGAGCTTTCGGGAGATTGGCCGAAGCCCAAAGCGACGCGGCAGCGAGCGCGATCCCGAACAAGGCGGCGACCATGCCCTGTGCCAACGCGAAGCGGGGGCTGGCGGAGGCGAGATGGATCCCGATCAACAGGGCCAACGCCGGAAATATCGGCAGGATGTACGAGCCGAGCTTGGAGTCCGACGCGGAAAAGAACGCGAAAACCACCACGCACCACAGAAGCAGGAAACGCCGCGGCTGGAAACGGGTTTCCGGAACGCGCGTCCATGCGCGCCCGAGGGCGGGGAAGAGGTTTACGATCCAGGGGAGGACTCCGGCAAGCAGCACTGGCACGAAATACCACACGGGCTGATAGCGTCCGTGCTCCCGGGTGGTGAAGCGCTCGAAGTGCTCGTGGATGAAGAAGAAACGCAGAAATTCCGGGTTGGCGAGCGAAACCGCGATGAACCACGGCGCCGCGATCGCGAGGAAGAGCAGCCCGCCGCCCAACGCGTGCAGGCGACCGAGAAGTTTCCAGTCACGCTCGATCAGAACGTATAGCGCCACTGCGCCCACGGGCAGAACGATTCCGACCAGCCCCTTGCTGAGAACCGCGAGCGCCGCGGCGGCCCATGCGAGCAGCATCCAGCGGCGGCGCTCCGCTTCGCCCGCCGGGTCGCTTTGGGCGACGGCGAAGGCGAAGACCGATGCCGACATGAAGACGGAAAGGGCCATATCGAGAGTCAGCAGGTGCCCGATGGACGCGTAAATCGCGCTGCTCGCCGCGACTGCGGCCGCATACAGGCCCACTGGCGGGCCGAACAAACGATTTCCGGCCCAGAACACGAGGAGCACGCCAAGGAAGCCCGTGACTCCCGGCCAAAGGCGCGCCGCCCACTCGTTCCGGCCGAGCGCGGTGAAAGCGGCCGCGGTGATCCAATACTGCAGGGGCGGCTTCTCGAAGTACTTGTAGCCGTTCAGGCGCGGCGTGAGCCAGTCGCCGCTTACGACCATCTCGCGCGGAATCTCGGCGTAGCGGCCTTCGTCGGGCTTGACCAAGTGCCGATAACCGAGATTGCAGAACCAGCCGGCCGCAAAGACGGCAAGCAGGATCCACGGCCCGCGCCTGGAAATCGTCGAATTCACCCGATCAGCAGAGCCGCGGCGACCCTGCGGTCTTCGGCGAGGAGAATGTTGTAGGTGCGGCAGGCGGCCTGCACGTCCATGACTTCCACGCCGACTCCGGCCCGCGCCAGGGACTGCATGATCTCCGGGCGGGGAAAGCGCAGCCGCGCTCCGGTGCCGAGGAGAATGATTTCCCGGTCCAGGCCCGCGAGCGCCGCCAGGTGCTCGGGCGCGAGGTCATCGAAGCGGTTCGGCGGCCAGTCCGGGAGGATGCGATCCGGCAGCACCACCAGGCTTCGTTCGAACCTCTGATGGTTGACCATGACGTAGCCCTCGCCATAGCCGGTGATGGCGTTCCTGGCGGTCGCGGGATCGAGATGCAGTTTCAAGTTTGCCGGTGCTGTAAGTGTCCGGTAACATTATAACTTTTTGCAGCGCAGCGCGGCTCGGAAAGCCCGCCGCACTCCCGGAAAATCCCGCGCCCCATGAGAAAGTTTGCCAGAATCGAGCGTCTTCCTCCCTACGTCTTCAACATCACCAACGAGTTGAAGATGGCGGCGCGCCGCGCGGGCGAGGACGTCATCGACATGAGCATGGGCAACCCCGATGGGCCCACGCCCGCGCACATCGTCGCGAAACTCGTCGAGGCCGCGCAGCGCAGCGACACGCACGGCTACTCGGTCTCGAAGGGAATTCCGCGACTGCGCCGCGCGATCTGCGGCTGGTATCAGCGCCGCTACGGCGTCGCATTCGATCCGGATTCGGAAGCGATCGTCACCATAGGCTCGAAGGAGGGACTCGCGCACCTGATGCTCGCCACGCTCGACCGCGGCGACACGGTGCTCGTCCCCAATCCGAGCTATCCGATCCACATCTACGGCGCGATCATCGCCGGCGCCGACATCCGCTCGGTGCGCATGACGGCCGAGGCGGATTTCATCGTGGAGCTCGAGCGCGCGATCGGCGAGCTGATTCCCAAGCCGAAGATGCTGGTGATCAGCTTTCCGTCGAACCCGACTGCGAAATGCGTGGAGCTGAATTTCTTCGAGCGCGTGATCGCGCTCGCCAAGGCCCACGACATCCTCGTCGTTCACGATCTCGCCTATGCCGACATCACCTTCGACGGTTGGAAGGCGCCCTCGATCATGCAGGTGCCCGGCGCGCGCGACATCGCAGTGGAATTCTTCACCATGTCGAAGAGCTACAACATGGCGGGCTGGCGAATCGGTTTTATGGTCGGCAATAGGGACTTGGTGCACGCTCTCGCGCGCATCAAGAGCTATCACGATTACGGCACCTTCACGCCGATCCAGGTGGCCTCGATCGTGGCGCTGGAAGGCCCGCAGGACGGTGTCGAGGAGCACCGCATGAAATACGAAAAGCGCCGCGACGTGATGGTGAAAGGCCTGCACGAAAT
>DATHHZ010000402.1:0-8396 GCA_035316965.1 Burkholderiales bacterium
ATGCCGGCTCGCGCGAAGACGTCCGTCGCGAAGCGCTTGAGCGCGTCGGCCGAAGCGGTCGGCGCCGCCTGGTGCAATTGTGTCTCGCTCATTCCGGGATCAGACCCGCGCGGGAAAATATTTGGCGAGCCAATTGCGCACGAGGTCGACCACCAGCGTGTTCCCTTCCGAGAACATGAAATGGTCGACGTCGGCGATGAGATGGAGATCGGTCGGCTTGCCCGCGCGCTCGAAGAGCTCGACCGACTGCTCGGTCGGTGTCACCGAGTCGTTCGCCGAATGCAGCAGAAGGAGCGGCCGCGGCGCGATCCGCCCGACGACATCGTTGGCGTTGAACGCGTACATGGTTTCCACCACCTCGAAAGGAAACTCCATGATCGAGCCCGGCGCGAGGTTGCCGCGCAGGCGCGGCGGAATGGGAACGATGTCGTAGCGCGGCACCCTCATCGGCTTGCCGGCGCGCTTCCGGCGCTTTCCCTCTTTCATCATGGCGCTGAACTTCTTCCAGGCCCGGGGCGAAGCGTGCTGCCTGCGGAATTTCTTCGCGCCGTCGCCCCAGCCGCCTGAGGAAATGCAGGCGGCGACCCTCCGGTCGACCCCTGCCGCGTATACCGCGACCGCTGCGCCAAAACTCTGCCCGACTACGCCGATGCGCTTTGGTTCGATCTCCGGACGGGTAGCCAGGAAGGACAGCGCGCTCCTCGTGTCTTTAACCTGCTCCTTGCAGACGACGCGTCCGCGCTCGCCTTCGCTTTCGCCGCAGCCGCGGAAGTCGAAGCGCAGCGCCGCGTAGCCGAGGCCGGCGAGCATTTTCGCAACCGTCGTACCGCCGCCGCCGTCCTTGTTGCTGCCGAATCCGTGCAGGACGAGAAATGCGGCGCACTGCTCCTCCGGCCCGCGCGACTCGGGAAGGTGAAGCACGCCCGCAAGCTTCAATCCGTCGGATGCAAAGCTGACCCGTTCTTCCATTCTTCCGATCCTCTCCTGCGAGCTGGCTAATTATAAGTGCGGTGGTCCTCGCCAAGGTAGAATCTCCGGAAAAAGGAACCGCGATGAGCCGCTACGCACCGATCGACGTCCACGCGCATTATTTTCCGCAAAGCTTCCTCGATCTGATCGCCAAGCACGGCCCCAGCCACGGCTTCGAGTACAAAATAGTCGAGGGCAAAGGTCCGCAGTTCAAGCACGGCCATCTCATAACCGGGCCGGTCGGTCCCAAATTTGTCGACCTGGACGCCCGGCTCGAAACGATGGATGAACAAGGCGTCGAGGTCCACGCTCTGTCACTGTCACAACCGATGGTGTATTGGGCCGACGGGGAGCTGGCCCAGGGCATCAGCGAAAGCTACAACGACGCGCTCGCGCGGGCGCACGAGCGGTATCCGAAGCGGCTCGTCGGGCTCGCGACGCTGCCGATGCACGAGCCCGCGCTCGCGGTAAGGGAAGTCGAGCGCGCGGCGAAGCTGCCGGGCATGCGCGGCTTCTATATCGCCACCCAGATTCGCGGAAAAGACCTGTCCGACGCTTCATTCTCGCCTGTCTATGAGCGCATCGAGGCGAGCGGCCTGCCGCTTTTTTTGCATCCGGTCGAGGTGATCGGGGACCAGCGTCTGGGCGCCTACTATCTCACCAACCTGCTCGGCAACCCTTTCGAGTCGGCGATCGCCGCTGCGCACCTCATCTTCGGGGGCGTGCTCGACCGGTTTCCCAGGCTCGTCGTCTGCCTTCCCCACGCGGGTGGCGCGTTCCCGTGGCTCGTGGGCCGGCTCAACCGGGGCTGGGAAAAGCGTGCCGACCTGAAGCACGTCAAGCACTCGCCGCTCGAGTACCTGCGCCGCTTCTACTACGACACGGTCGGCTATTCCGACCACGTGCTCGAATATCTCGTAAAGGTGATCGGTGCCGACCGAGTCCTGATGGGGAGCGACTATTGTTTTCCCATTGCCTACGAGCGGCCGGTCGAGACCGTGACGGCCCATCTTCTCCTCGACGACGAGCAGAAGCGGAAAATCGTCGAAGACAATGCGCGGCGCCTGCTCAGAATCTAGCTTGGCGTCGGAAGATCCATATGACGATGCTGACGACCACCGATATGACGAGGCTGGTCATCAGGGGAAAGTAGAGACCGAATCCGTCGCGCCGCACCACGATGTCTCCCGGCAGCCTGCCCAGACCCAGTTTCGACATCACCGGCCACAGCAATCCCGCGGCCACGAGGATGAGACCGACGATGATCAGCCACTTGGACACGGGCATTTCGCCTCCGCCTCGACCCAATTAGGCCGGAGTCTGCCAGTATAATTGCACCGCGACGGAATGGAAGCCTTGCCGGCGGCGTTAGCGTGTCGCCCGCAAGCGAGCCTTGCGGTTCAACCGCCCCGATGGTTTCAAGGAGGAAGCACAATCATGAAGAGAGTTACATTGTTGTCAATTGCCGGAGCGTTTGCGCTCATGAGCGCCGCCGCCGACGCGCAAACTCCGATGCGCATCCGCGGCACCATTACCAGTGTGGAGGGTGATGTGCTCTCGGTGAAGACCCGCGACGGCAAGGATCTCAAGATCAATCTCGCCCCGAATCTCACGGTGGCTGCCGCCAAGGGGGTCACTCTCGCCGACTTCAAGCCGGGCGCTTATGTAGGCTCGACCGCGAAGAAGAACGCGAGCGGTGTGCTGGTCGCAAGCGAAGTGCACGCGCTTCCGCCCGCAGCGGCTCCGGGTCACACGCCGTGGGATACGGGGCCGGGTGACACCATGACGAACGCCAATCTCGCCTCCGTCGTCAAGTCGGCGGGGGGCAACGAGTTGACGCTCGAATACAAAGGCGGATCGCAGAAAATCCTGGTGCCCGACGGGACGCCCATCGTCGATTTCGTTCCCGGAGACCGGTCGCTGCTGGTACCGGGCGCAACCATCTTTACCGGAGCGCAGGTCGCCGCCGACGGCAAGATCACAACCGGCCGCGTGGCGGTGAGCAAGGACGGAGTCAAGCCGCCGCAATAGACGTGGACGCTGAGTTGCTTATCCGGGCGGTCGTTCTTGCCAGCGCCGCGTCCCTCGCGGCTTGCGCCGGCATGGGTAAGAGCGAAGACGTCGACTACCGCGCCATCGTGGCGAGCCCGGACCGATCCGAGGCCGACCGTCAGACCGATCAGAGAAGAAATCCGGAGCTGTTGCTCGCGTTCACCGGCGTGCGGCCGGGCATGAGGGTGCTCGATATGGGAGCGGGCGGAGGCTATTCGACCGAGCTGCTCGCCCGCGCGGTCGGTTCCAGCGGAACGGTCTATGCGCAGGACTCGCAGGCGGTTCCGCCGAGAGCGACGGAGCGCTTCGACGAGCGTGCGAGAACCTCTGCGATGCGGAACGTCGTGCGCGTGCTGCGAGACTATGACGATCCGGTTCCACCGGGCGTGCGCGATCTCGATCTGATCACCTTCTTTTTCGCCTATCACGACACGGCGTTCATGAGCGTCGACCGCGCAAGGATGAATCGCGGGCTGTTCGAGGCGCTGAAACCAGGCGGTGTGTTGGTGGTCGCCGACCATTCGGCTCAAGCGGGTGCGGGTACAAGCGTCGCGAAATCCTTGCATCGCATTGAAGAAGCGACGTTACGGCGGGAAATCGAGGCGGCGGGTTTCAGGCTCGCCGCGGAAGCGGATTTCCTGCGCCATCGCGAGGATCCGCGCGATTCGATCGTATTTCGTCCTAAGGTGCCGGTAGACGAATTCGTATTGAAGTTCGTCCGACCCTGATTTGGCAGGGAGGCCGGCGGCGTTCCAAGACTTCGGTCTTGACGGTCGGCGTCATGGCCGTCGCTTTTCCACGACGTGTCACTTCCATTGTAAACAGCCGCTTAAGAACCGCGCTCGAAGTCGCGTCGCTCGAAAGCGACGACGGACTGCGATCAGTCGCGCCTCGCCTCCGGCAATTGCATGATTTTGCACGCGAGTTGCGACTGGCACGCGCATTGCAGGGCACTACGCTTTGGTCGCGGATTTTCACCCGTGAATGATCGGTCACAGCCCGAGAAAGGGAAGAGGAGCGCCTATGCTGGACAATTTTCGCAGGAGAGAGCTTCCGCAATCCGCGCGCGGGCAGTCGCCGTACAGCAGCCGGCTGCAGGAAGCGTTGAGTGCGGCCGGTGACGAATCCGCAAAAGCGGAAGCCTTCGGGAGCGAGGCGCCGAAGGCCGACTTGCGCAGCGATCCTGAACCCTCCCGATCCGGCCGTGAAAGCGTGAGCAAGCTGATAGTCGGTCCGGACATCAAGCTGAAAGGCGCCGAGATCACCGACTGCGACACGCTGGTGGTCGAAGGCCGCGTGGAGGCTTCGATGGACAGTCGCGTCATCCAGATCGCCGAGAACGGCGTCTTCGTGGGCAAGGCCGGCATCGACATCGCCGAAATCCGCGGGCGTTTCGAGGGCGAGCTGACCGCGCGAAAGCAATTGGTCATTCGCGCCACGGGGAGAGTGTCGGGCAAGGTACGTTACGGGAAAGTCGCGATCGAGGAAGGCGGCGAGATCTCAGGCGACATCGCAGCGCTCCCCGAGACGAAAGGCGCGGGCGTCGCGCGCGCGGCCGCCGACCCGGCCCGTAGCCCCACGGCGACTCCTGCGGCGCCCGCGCTGGCCCAGGCTGGCGCGCAGCCGCTGCCAAGCAAACCTGCATGGACGTCGCAAGCGGGCACGCCGCCGCAAAGCAAGCCGGCAGGAGTGTCCCAGGCGGGCTCGCAGCCTCAGTCAAACAAACCCGCAGCCCCGTCGCACTGAGCTTCTCAGCTGCCGGGGATGATTCCCGGCTGCATGGAGTTGCAGAACTCGGCGATCTCGCCCGGCCGCGTCCACCAGACGCGGTCCCGACACTTGTGCTCGACGCAATGTTTGAGCGCTGTGCGCAGCGGCCGCAGCCGGAAGGGCTGGCCGAACACATAGGGGTGTACCGAGATGTTGCACACGAGCGGGTGCTTCACGCACTGCTCCAGCATCTCGTCGAACTGGTCCACCACCATGTCGCAGAATTCGCGCGCGCTGTGTTTCCGGTGCACGATCGCCGGCGAGTCGTTGACCTCGACCGGGTAGGGTACCGAGAGGATCGGCCCTGAGCGTGTTCGCATCCAGATCGGCTGGTCGTCGCAAGGCCAGTCCATGAGGTAGGCGTAGCCGGCCTCCTTCAGGAGGTCGGGTGTCACCGAGGTCTCGTAGGCGCCGGCACCCATCCACCCTAGGGGGCGCTTCTTCTCGTTGCGGGCAAAAGTCTCGGTGACCTCGCGAATGATGCGCTCCTCGTCGGGCTCCCAAAGGCCGCGCAGATTTTCCGAATTGGTGCGGCCATGGGCGACGATCTCGTCGCCTCTTGCACGGATTCGCGCGAAGATCTGCGGCGCGTAGTCGTAGAGCAGGCTGTTGGTATTGTGCGCGAGCGGCAGCTTCAGCTCCTCGGCGAGGTCGAACAGCCGCCAGATCCCGACGCGGTTGCCGTAGTCGCGCCAGGAGTAGTTCCGCTGCGTCTGGGGCTCGCCCGTCTTGGCGTTGTCGTGCCCGAGCCCCGCGCCGAAGGCAAAGCACTCGATGTTGGTGGTGATGCAGAACGCGAGCCGCTTGCCCTCCGGCCAGGAATAGTCCTTGCGATCGGTGATCGGAACGTAGTCGTAGCGCGAGTGCCGCGGGAGAAAATTCCTTGCCACGCTGGAAGCTCCCTCGCTCAATCGGCTTTGGCGCCCGAGTCGGTGACCATTTTTCCGAGCTTCACGACCTCGGCGCGCATGTGGGCGGCGAACTGCCCGGGGGTGCTCGTGATCGGCGTTGCGCCCTGAGTCGCGAAGAAGTCCCGGATCTCGGGCGAATTGACGGCTTTCGCGAACTCGGCGTTCGCGCGCTCGACGACTTCCCTCGCCATGCCCGCCGGGCCGATAACGCCGCTGTAGAGCACCAGATCGAACCCCGGGAGCGCCGCTTCGGCGAGGGTCGGAATGTCTTGGACTGCAGCCACGCGCGCGGGCGTGGTCACCGCGAGCGCGCGCAGCTTGCCGCTCTTCACGTGCGGCAGTGCCGCAGGCATCGTCGAGAAGATGAAGGCCACTTCGCCCGCGATCACCGCGAGTGTCGCAGGTGCGCTGCCCTTGTAGGGCACGTGCAGCAGGTCGACACCCGCCATGGTCTTGAAGCTCTCGCCGGCCAGATGCACGATGGTGCCGGTGCCTGAAGAAGCGTAGTTGAGCTGTCCCGCGCGCGCTTTCGCTAGCGCGATCAGCTCGAGCACCGATTTCGCGGGCAGCGCCGCATTCACGACGAGGAGCAGTGGCGTCGAGGCGAGCAGGCTGATGTAGGTGAAATCCTTCAGGCTGTCGTAAGGGAGTTTTCTGTAGAGACTCGCGTTGATCGCGTGCGAAGTGGCGTCGCAAAAATAGAGCGTGTAGCCGTCCGGCGTTGACCTGGCGACGAATTCCGAAGCGATGGTGGTGCCGGCGCCGGGGCGGTTGTCCACTACGACTTGCTGGCCGAGGTTTTGCGAAAGTTTCGCACTGATCGCGCGCGAGAGCACGTCGGACACGCCGCCCGGCGGAAATCCCACTATCAGGCGAATGGGACGGCTCGGATAAGCCTGCGCAGAGACCTGTGCGCTGAACAGAGCGAGGGCGAGCGCGGCAAGGGCCGGGCGGAGCATGGATTCTCCTGCGGGTCGGTAACTCGCGCCGAATATAGAGGAAAGACCCTCCAGGGGCAACGCCGGGAGTCAGGCAAGGGCGTTCTCGTGCCGGAGGCTCACGTGCATGAAGTAGGCGAACAGGATCGCTGCCGCGACGACGAGGCTTGCGACGCCTGCAAGCCAGAATCCCGACGCGCCCATGGGTGTCGCAAGCCCAAGTGCATTCGCCGCTTCGAGCCGGTCGAGCCCCAACGCGTAACCTCCGCCCAATCCGATCCCCCAGAGCGCGGCGGTGTAGACGAGCATCGGAATGAAGGCAATCTTGTAGCCGCGCAAAGCATTGACGATCACCACCTGCGAGGTGTCAAAGAGCTGGAAAAAGGCGATGTAGGCCAGGAGAGGAATCGCGATCGCCTGTACCGCCGGGTCGCGGGTGTAAAGAAACACGATCTGATGTGCCGTAAAGAAGATCGCTACGCCGGCGCAGGCGGAAATGGCGAACATGATCCCGATGCTGGTGAGCCCCGTATACCGGGCCTCGCGCGGGTTGCCCGCGCCGATCGCCTGCGCGGTGAGAACTGCGGTCGCGTTTCCGATCGCGAGCCCGAACATGTAGAGGACGGCGGTAACGTTCGACGCGATCTGGTGTCCGGCCGAAGTGGCCGCGCCGAGCCGCGCGAGGAACAGCGCCATGAAAGTGAACGAAGTCACCTCGACGAAAAACGCGAGCCCGATGGGTACGCCGAGCTTCAAGTGGCTCCAGAGGGTGGGCAAGTGGGGCCAGGACCACCGGCCAAAGATGCGAAACGGCGCGTAGAACGGGTGCTTTGCGCAATAGATCCAGGCGAGCGCGAAGATCAGCCAACTCGCGATCGCGGTTGCGACCGCGCAGCCCGGACCGCCGAGCTCGGGCGCGCCCAACGCCCCGTAAATGAACAGCGCGTTGAGCGGAATCTTGGCGGCGAAATAGACCAGGTTGATCGCCATGACCGCGCGAGGCCGGGACACCGCGGTAGTCAGCGCAAAAAAAACTCGAAAAAGCAGCATCGCCGGCAGTGCCCAGGCGATGCCCTGAAGATAGGCCCGCGTGCGCGCCTCGACTTCCGGCGGCGCGCCGGCGAGCCGCAGGAACGGTTCGGGAAACGCGAGCAGCAGGACTCCGACCACGCCGAGGCCGAGCGCAAGCCAGACCGTCTGACGCGTCTCCTCGCCGATTCTTTCGAGCTGCTTTCCCCCGAAGAGCTGCGCGGCTATCGGCGAGAGCGCCTGCACCACCCCCATCAATCCGATGAAGACGCTGAAATAGACGCTTGCCCCGATCCCGACCGCGGCGAGGTCCACCGCGCTGTAGCGGCCCGCCATCACGGTGTCGAGCACGCCGCTCGCGATCACCGCCAGCTGCGCGACGAGCACCGGCCAGGCGAGTCGTACCACGGCTTTGGCAATGCGGGAAACGGCCGAAGTCATGACGAGAACGATCCTTTGATGAAATTACGGATTTGAAGCGGCGCGTTCGCGTCTGCCTTAACGGTAATTGTACGTGGAGACTACGCTCAGTCCCGTTGCTGTCAGAATAACCGCTTTGCGTTTTAGTCCAATCCAGGAAGGAGCTCCATGCGCGAAGAGACAACCGTCGTCCATTCCGGACTCCACCCCGAGCGGCATCAAGGCGCCGTGAACCCGCCGGTGTTCCACGCCTCCACGATCCTCTCGGAGACCGTGGAGGAGTTCCGCCGCAGGCGCAAGAACTGGA
>DATHHZ010000403.1:0-3679 GCA_035316965.1 Burkholderiales bacterium
GTTTTCGCCTATCTCTTCGGCGACTACATGTCGCGCGTGATCAACCTGGGTCCGCACTCGTCGGCGATCTGGGCGGTGCTGATAGTGACGGTGCTCACGGCCGTGAACTACGCCGGGATCCGGGAGGGGAAGCTCACGCAGAACTTCTTCACCTTCCTCGAATGCGGGGGCCTCGTGCTCATCATCGTCGCAGGATTTGCGCTCGCGCCCGATCCGGCGCCCGCGGCGGCTGCGGCGGGCGGCGGTGCCCCCTGGTACATGGGCGCGGGAATCGGCTCGGCGATGGTGTTCGTGCTGTTCACCTACGGCGGCTGGAACGACGCCGCCTATATTTCCGCGGAGGTGCGCGACCGCCGGCGCAACATGGTGCGCGCGCTGCTGCTCTCCATAGGCATCGTGACCCTGCTCTACCTGCTCGTGAACCTCGCCTACCTGAAGGGGCTCGGCTACGAGGGCATGGCGCGCTCGGACGCGGTCGCCGCGGACCTCATGAAGCGCGTCTGGGGAACGGCCGGGGAGAAGCTCATCTCGGTGATGATCGCGATCGCCGCGCTCACTTCGGTGAACGGTTCGATGATCGTCGGCGCGCGCTCGAACTACGCGCTCGGACGCGACTGGCCGCTGCTCGGTTTCCTCGGCCGCTGGGACGAAGCGAGCGGCTCGCCGCGCACCGCGATGCTCGTCCAGGGGGCGATCGCGCTCGCGCTGGTCGTCTTCGGCGCTTTCCAGAACGCGGGCTTCAAGGGCCTGGTGGAATATTCGCTGCCGGTGTTCTGGGGCTTTTTCATGCTGACCGGCGTCGCCCTCTTCATTCTCCGGGTGAGGGAACGCGATGCGCTGCGGCCCTTCCGCGTGCCCGGCTATCCGGTCGTGCCGGGAATTTTCGTGCTCAGCTGCGCGTATCTGCTCTACTCGAGCCTCGCTTATCATGGCAAGCACGCACTCGTGGGGCTGGGCGTGCTTGCCGTGGGTGCGGCGGTCATGCTCTTCGGAAACCGGGGACAGACCACGGTTTCCGGGCCGAAGAAGCCATAGCGAAAACCGTGGTCTGTCCGCGGTTCGCTCTTCTCGGCCTCGCGCTGCTCGTGTCGGGCTGCGCCGCGCTCGACCGGTTCGGCGACACGAAGCTCACCGACGGGGTCGCCCCCGTTTTCGATCCCGAGGTGCCGTATTTCCCGAGCGCGGACGAAGCGGTCCTGGGAATGCTCAAGCTCGCGAACACGGGACCGAAGGACGTGGTCTACGACCTGGGCTGCGGCGACGGGCGCATCGTCATCGCCGCGGCGAAGGACTTCGGCGCGCGCGGCGTCGGCGTCGAGATCGACCCCGCGCCGCTGCGCATGGCGATGTACCGCGCGCGCCGCGCCGGGGTCGAGGACCGCGTGCGCTTCGTGCGCGGCGACCTGTTCGAGGCCGATATCGGCGAAGCCACGGTGGTGACGTTGTTCCTCTTCGAGACGCTCAACCGGCGCCTGCTGCCGAAACTGCTGCGCGAGCTCGCGCCCGGAACGCGCATCGTCGCGCACCGCTACGGGTTCGGCGACGCCTGGCCGCCGGAGAGGACGGTGCAGGCGGGAGCGAGCACGCTCTATCTCTGGACGGTTCCGAAGCGCAAGTAGCGTCCCGGCTCAGAACATCGTATTGTCGTTGGCCGAGGTCTCGGGCACGACCTGCAGCACGTCCCAGTGCTCGACGATCTTGCCCCGGTCGTCCAGCCGGAAAATATCCATGCCCGCCCAGTTCCGGTCCCTGTAGGCCGGCCACTCCTGGTGCCAGTGCAGGATGACGTGGTTTCCCTCCGCGAAGATTCTCTTGAAGTGGACGCGCTTGCCCGGGTATTCCCTCGCCATCTGGTCGAAGTACGCGATGAACGCCTGCTTGCCGTCCGCCACCTGCGGGTTGTGCTGGATGTAGCGGTCCCCCGCGTACTTTTCGATCGCCTCCGCGGGCCTGCTCTGGTTGAACGCGAGGTCGTAGAAGGCGGTGACGTTCCTCTTGTTGCGTTCGAGGGGATCCATTCCTAATCCTTCCTGGCGCGTTCTCAGACGGCCTTGTCGTTTCGCCACTGCTGAAACGTCGGCAAGCCGTCTCCGAACCGGACCCAGGCCACGCCGTGGCTGAGCCACGAATGATGAGTCGGTGGAAATGCTTCGGGTGAGTCGAGACTGCACGTGGTGAGGTCCACGGAGTCCGGGGAATCGGCGTGTTCGTAGGTGAGCGGTGTTCCGCACGATCCGCAGAAAGTGCGGCGAACCGGCTGGGGGGCTGGCGCGGAAGGGAATCGATGATGCGTTTGAGGCCCGACGTTCTGTCATTGCTTGCCAGCCGCCAGCCGCAGGCCGAGAACGATAAAGAGCGCCCCCGACGCCTGCGAGAGGCCTTGGAGCGCGCGCGGGCGGCTGGCAAAGAAACTCCGCACACGCGAGGCGCCGAGAGCCAAGACGAGACACCAAGCGGTTCCGGTGGTGAGAAAAGTAAGCCCCAGGACGAGGAACGCGCCGACCTTCGTGGGGCTGTCCGGCTCGATGAATTGGGGCATCAGCGCAAGAAAAAACAAAGCCACTTTGGGGTTGAGCAGGTTGGTAAGCATGCCCTGGCGGAACGCCGTCCACGTATCGACCGAGTCTGCAATGTCCGTCGCTCCCAAAGCCGCCGTGCGGGTGATCAGCATGCGAACGCCGAGGTAGACGAGATAGACCGCCCCAACGACCTTCAGGACAAGAAACGCGGAGGCCGACGTCGCGAGGACGGCCGACAACCCGAGCGCCGCGGCGAGCGTGTGGACAACCGAGCCGGCGCTGATGCCCAGAGCCGAGGCGACGCCGATCCGCCGGCCCTGGGCGATGCTGCGGCCGAGAATGTACAAAGTATCCTGACCGGGCGTGAGATTCAACAATACGCCGGTCGCGACGAACAGCCAGTAATCGTGGATGCCGAGCATCGTCAATGACGCCTGAGGTTTGCCATGAGGCCGCCGGAACCCTTCACATCAGCTTGGCGCCGCGTGCCAGGAGCAGCGCGCGCAGGACCGACCGATGACAGCGTGACTCTTCGGGACAATAGCAACCGACGGAGAAGTCAGTCTGATGAGAGAGGGCGGCGAGGAGATCGAGCGTCGCCCTGCTCTCGGGGGTGGCCATCTCTGCACGGTATCTCTTCATGAAGCGGTCCCATTCGCGCTCGCTCTTCGCGCTCTGCGCGAGCTTGACTGTTCCGGCGCTGGGGGCGAGCGTCGGCAACCAGACGTCGTAGAAGTTCTTCGCCGCATACTCGCTTTTTTTCACGCCGCGAGGAGGCCGCCTCACCGTGCCGATGCGAAGGCCCTCATCCGGGAATCGATCAGAGCCGAGTCGGACAATTCGAACGCTCATTGCGAGGCACGGCGCCTGCCGGGACGAGCTTAGCCCTTGTCCAGGACGATGTCCCACACCGCCACGTGCGAGTCCGGTTCGAGTCCCTGCGTGGGTGGCGCCAGGCGAACTATCAAGCGCTCCTTTCCCGCGCCCGTGCCTTGCAGGAAGGGATCTTTGTCGTTCAACGGCTCGCCCGCGAAATACATTTGCGTCACCAAACGGTTGCTCTTGCCCGTGACGTCGAAATGAATATGCGGGGGCCGCATCCGCGCGTCGGGGCCAGCCGGATACGCTCCCGGCTTGATGGTCTTGATCCGGTAGCGCCC
>DATHHZ010000404.1:0-3528 GCA_035316965.1 Burkholderiales bacterium
CATCCCCTACCTCCCGCAACTCGTCGCTCAGCGTTGCCCAACAGCCTAACCCGCCCGGCCTTTAGCCCCTGTTACCAAATTCCCTACGCACCCTTAACAGGGAATTTTCAGAGGCATAACAGGGAATAACAGGAGCCATAACAGGGAAAGCGATCTGGGGATCAGGCAAGTTCCCTGTACGTCGCGTCGAATGGAGCCCACCTCAAGCTTAGTTCGGCTTGCCGTTCATGTGCGGTTTCAAGGCGGCGTAAAGCAGGTTACAGACCGGAGTCGGGATGCCGTGCCGGCGCCCGAGTTCGACCACCTTGCCGGCAAACCACGGCAGTTCGAGCCGGTTGCCGCGCAAGAGATCGTTGCACATCGAGGTCATGCCGTGGGGCGGCATCGAGCGGAACTGCACGATCACCTTGTCGACAGCGTCGGGCGGCAGGGCGATCCCCTCGGCGAGGCCGACCGCGGCCGTCTCGCGCAGGCTCGCTTCGCATAGCCCCCACAGCTCGGGGTCTAGACGCCCAGTGGCACGCGGGTGAGCGAATTGACGCTCGAGAGCGGCACGATCGCGAGAAATTTCTCCCACACCGGGAGCAAGACATTTGCGCTGAAATCGCCCTCAAACCCGGCTGCGGCGCAGGCATCTGACAGCGCCTGGCCGCGCCGGCTCATGCTGCCGTCGAGCTCGCCAAAGATTAGGCGCTGATAAGTGCCGGTCTGGCGCACGACCCCGGGCGCGATGATCGACCCGGTGACCCAAGCGGTTCCGCCCATTACCGCCTTACGCCCGAGAATCGGGATCAGCCGCTCATGCGCGTCGACGCCGTTCTGTTGCGGGATAACCGCGGTCTGGGGCCCGACGATCGGCCTGATCGCCTCGCCGGCGGCCTCGACATCCCACAGCTTGACACAGAGGATCACGTAATCGACGACGCCGATGTCGGCCGGATCGTCAGTCGCGTTCGCACGGCTGACAACTATCTCGCCGCGGTCGCCCTCGATCTTGAGGCCGTTCGCCTGCATCGCCGCGAGATGCGCGCCGCGCGCGACAAAGATGACGTCGACTCCGGCGTTGGCGAGCGAAGCGCCGTAGATGCAGCCGATCCCGCCGGCGCCGACCACCGCGATGCGCATGCTCTCCCCCGCTTTCCTATCACCCGACACTTACTCTGCGCTGCGCCATTCGCCAAACTTCAGGAGGACATCATGGCCCGGACGGCAAGCTCACCCGCACCCGAACGCATCCGCGGCACCGTGCCGAAACTCGCCGAGCAACCGACAGCGGTGCCACCACCATGGATAAGGAGTTCGCGCCGGTCCACTCAATCACCTCGTCTTTGGCGATCAGTGCGACGAAGGTACCCTGGTGCCTGTCGCCCCGGCAACCTGACCGGCGATTTCGATGCTTTGGAACTCGACGGGATGTCTTCCGAATGGACGCCCATCGTCGGTGGGCGGCGGCGTAGCAGATTGTGCTGACCCATTCGCCACCAACGACGCTCTGGTGTATCAGGTGGCAGTGGCTGAGTTGCCCGGTGTCCCCCTGATCCGTACTATCAGCTCGAAATCACGAGCCTAACGACGCCGGTTCCCGAACCGGGAACCTTGAGCGTGCTCGGGTCTAGCATTTGCACGCTGGCCCGGTTGCAGCGGCGCCGCCGCGCCCGCATATCCGGCTTGCGACCATAAGCTATTGGTTCGACCTGCGGCAACAGTAGCCCACCAATTTCAAATTGGGGAACTACCGGCTCATCTTCTGAGGCTGCAACGCTAATCTTGCTCGTCCTGCTGAGCACCGCAGTCCGGCTCGCCCAAATTCATTAGATCAACAGCATCACGACAGTTCGAATCCAGTTCGCCCAGCCAGCCAGTCCTGGTGTCCCGGTATTGGGCGCGAACGGGCGTGCGGTCTCCATTCAAGAATTGGCGGTTCGGTTTGGGGGCGCGACCTCGGTTAGACGAGGCCGAGCAGCTGCTTCTGCGCCGTCCACGCGATCGGAAGGTCCACGGTCCTGATCAGGCGATGGGCGGTCAGTTCGGGGGGCTGTCGTCCGGCGGCGATCGCTTCGACAATGTCCGGCGCCAGGAAGGCGAGCGGCAACAGGCTGCTGACGTACCGATCGCTGATCCCTTCGACCGTCGCGAGTTCGGCGACACTACGGACCTGTCCCGAGACGAGCGCCTCGAAGCAGCGATGAGCTCGCCTGATCTCCTTCAACAGGACTGGATCGGCATTTCTCGGAACCGCGGACAGCCCCTCGATAATGAGCCGCATCTCCACCCCGCGGCGCTTGATCCGGAGCGGAACGTCTCGGATGAGAACGGCCTCCTGTGCGTCTGCCGCATCAGGGTTCGCGGGCATCAGAGCGGCCGCCGAGAGGATCACGCGCAGGCGGATTGGGCTGAGCTCGATGCGATTGACAACCACCGCGAGCGCGTCTCCCCGCGCAGCATCGCGCCCGAGATCGTCGCGAAAGCGATCCGCCATCGCCAGCGCTGCTGGAACCTTCTCTGGTTCCAGGCCGGCGTTCTCCAGCACAGCCGCAATCGCCCCTGGCTCGGCAAGCATCGCCGCCGCCTCGGTCGCGATCAGATGTTCCAGTTGAGTTGCCGGAATGCGCCAAGCGCCGGGGTGTTGCTTAGCCGTTTCCGTCACCAGCGGACGAGACACATAGTAGCGATATCGCCGCCCCGCTTTTGTCGCATGACTGGGGGTGAGCCGATGGCCAGCCTCATCGAACACCTTTCCGATCAGGGGGCTGCGAGGGCCAGTTGCCCGTCCTCGTTGCTCTGGGGCTCCGTCACGGAGCTGGTCCTGCACGCTGTCCCATGTCTGGCGATCGAGAATTGCCTCGTGCTGCCCGGGATAGCGGGCGCCCTTGTGCGCGATCTCGCCGATGTAGACAGGGTTCGACAGCAACGCATAAAGCGCCCCGCGCGAGAATGGCTGCCCACCGGCACGGGACCCATTGCCGTAAATACGCGGCTTCGACCGGATCCCTTGTTGATCGAGGTCTTGCTTGAGCAGTCGCACCGAGCCGAGCTCCCGGTATCGGCGAAAGATCAGCCGCACCGTCTCGGCCTCCTCAGGGACGATGACCAGCTTGCGATCCTTGATCGCATAACCGAGCGCGGTGACCCCGCCCATCCACATCCCCTTCTTCTTGGAGGCTGCGATCTTGTCGCGGACGCGCTCGCCGATGACCTCGCGTTCGAACTGGGCGAAGGACAAGCAGGATGTTGAGAGTGAGCCGTCCCATCGACGTCGTCGTGTTGAACTGCTGCGTGACCGCGACGAAGGTGACGCCGTGGCGGTCGAACAGCTCGACGATCTTTGCGAAATCCATCAGGGACCGGGTCAACCGGTCGACCTTGTAGACGACGACCGTCTCGACCCGATGCTGGGCGATATCGGCAAATAGCCGTTGCAGGGCGGGGCGCTCCAGCGTGCCGCCGGAGAGCCCGCCATCGTCGTAGGCGGTCTCGATCAACCGCCATCCCTCGCCCCGCTGGCTGCGGATGAAAGCCTCGCACGCC